>CAZFWY010000014.1:0-29161 GCA_964522715.1 uncultured Thermofilaceae archaeon
CCAGCTAGGACGCTCCCTTTAGGAGTTACGGCTACAACCCTGCACTCAGGTTTTTCTCTCTTTCAGGAACCTCCCGATACCTGTTAGTGTGCCGCTCGTCACAACGCCCATCACGAAGGCGTCGATTTCTCCGCCCGTCTGTTGCCAGATTTCACGCGCCGTAGTCTCGTAGTGCGCCTTGACGTTAGCCTCATTTTCGAACTGATTGAGGAACACTCCCCTCTCTTCCGCCACTCTCCTAGCCATGTTCCTATAGAACACCCTAATCATGTATACGGCTATCCTGTCCTTGTGGCTTCCCGTGGGGTTGAAGTATTCTAGTTTCACTAGTATACGAGCGGAGATATGCTTAGACGTTTTCCTTAGTTCGACTAAGGGTGTGTTGCATACTAGGCTTATATAATATTATAGTGATTGTTCTACATAATTACGAGAGATTATATACACTATTTATAGTTATATCTACTATATACTTTCCTTTTACCTTATTTTTTAGGTGAAGACTTGACAGAAACGTTTATAAATTACCCATACTTATCTAGGCGAGGTTTACCCCCTGGGGGGAAGGCTTGGTTAGGAAGGTATCTAAACAGTTTAATGTTTTGGAGCACGAGCTAGTGCCGAAACACATAGTCCTGGACAAGGAGACCGCCGAGCTGGTACTTAAAATGCTGAACGTAAAGCCGTACCAGCTGCCCTGGATATACGAGAGCGACCCCGCTGCGAGGGCAGCGGGGGCTAAAGCCGGAGATATCGTGATGATCATAAGGGTTAGCCCAACAGCTGGTCAGTCAGTCTGTTTTAGGTATGTTAGGAGGGGTTAGGCTTGTCTGGCTTGCCTAAAGATTTCGCATGGCTTCTAGTTAGGGCTTTCATAGAGGAGAGAGGTCTCGTTAGGCAACACCTCGACTCCTACAACCAGTTCATCGAGCGCACAATGCAGGAGATAGTGAGAGAGATAGGAGAGGTTCACTCTGACCTGCCGAACATATACATTAAGCTGGGCAAGATATACGTAGGCGAGCCTAGGGTTAGGGAGGCTGATGGGTCTGAGTCCGCTATAACTCCTATGGTCGCTAGGCTTAGGAACCTGACGTACTCCGCCCCTATCTACCTAGAGATGTCGCTGGTGGTAGACGGGGAGGAGCAGGAGCCCACCACAGTCTATATCGGTGAGATGCCCATAATGGTTAAGTCGCTGAGATGCCCGTTAGCCTACGCCTCCGAGGAGAAATTGATAGGGCTGGGCGAAGACCCTAGAGACCCTGGAGGATACTTCATAATTAACGGCTCCGAGAGGGTTCTTATCACTCAGGAAGACCTCGCTGTCAATAAGGTACTGGTGGACGTCGGGAGGCCTGGGGCTTCGGTCACCCACATAGCCAAGGTCTTCTCTTCTAGGGCTGGCCAGAGGTCCTCCGTAACCGTTGAGCGAACGAAGGACGGTATGTTATACGTGACTATGCCCGGCATACCGGGTAGGATACCGCTTGCTGTCGCCATGCGCGCTCTCGGCTTAGAGACCGACCAGGAAATTATGATGGCTATAACCGACGACGAGGAGATACAGGGAGAGTTGATGCCCGTGCTAATAGAGCAGGGCAACATCGCCAGGACACAGGAGGAGGCTCTGGACTACATAGGTAACAGGATAGCCTACGGGCAGTTTAGAGCCGCCCGTATAGAAAGGGCTCAGGACTTCCTAGACAGACAACTACTACCCCACCTGGGCACCAGGCCTGAGAACAGGATAGCCAAGGCATACTTCCTAGGACAGATGGTTGAAAGGTTAATGGAGCTCTACCTTGGCCGCAGAAAGCCTGACGACAAAGACCACTACGCTAACAAGAGGTTGAAGCTCGCTGGCGACCTCATGGCTATGATATTCAGGCGGGCCTTCCGGAGTTTCACCGACGACTTAAGGTACAGTATGCATAAGCTGAAGAGTAGGATCAGAGAGATAAACCTCGTAACTCTGGTCAGAGCCGACGTGATAACTGATAAACTAATGAGCGCGTTGGCTACGGGTAACTGGGTAGGCGGTAGGACGGGTGTGAGTCAGATACTGGACAGGACTAACTACCTCTCGGCTATAAGCCACTTGAGGAGGGTGGTGTCCCCGCTGAGCCGTACACAGCCTCACTTCGAGGCGCGCGAACTACATCCAACCCAGTGGGGCAGGATATGTCCAGTCGAGAGCCCCGAGGGCCAGAACTGCGGCCTAGTTAAGAACCTAGCCCTCCTAGCTGTGCTCTCCATAGGTATCGACGAGGAGGAGATCTACAATCTCCTGATAGACAGGCTGGGCGTTATAGAGATACGCAGGGCTAGGGCTGAGGGTATCAAGGGTAGTAAAGTCTTCCTGAACGGCAGGCTCATAGGGATACACCCTAACGGGGCCGAGCTGGTAGAGACCATAAGGCAGCTCAGGAGGCAGGGCAAAGTCCATCACGAGGTCAACGTGGCTCACTACAAGGACGAGTACATAGACGAGGTCTACGTCAACTGCGACGCTGGCAGGGTTAGGAGGCCTCTCCTCGTAGTCGAGAATGGAGAAGTCAAATTAAAGCCAGAACACGTCGAGAAGCTCAGAACAGGAGAGTGGACGTGGTCTGACCTAATAAAGAGGGGTATAGTGGAGTACCTAGACGCCGAGGAAGAAGAAAACGCCTACATAGCCCAAGACGTCTGGAGTGTCGGGCCAGAGCACACGCACGCCGAGATAACTCCAGCCGCTGTGTTGGGCGTTGTGGCCTCCATAATACCCTTCCCTGAGCACAACCAGTCTCCGAGGAACGTATACGAGGCGGCTATGGGTAAGCAGGCCTTAGGGATACCTGGCACCAACTTTAAGATAAGGATGGACCCAAGGATGCACTTATTGCACTACCCCCAAAGACCCTTGGTAACGACTAAGGTAATAGAGATGCTCGAACTAGACAAGAGGCCTGCTGGGCAGAACTTCATCGTCGCTCTCATCACAGGTGGAGGGTACAACATTCAGGACGCTGTAGTGATTAACAAGGCATCCATAGAGCGCGGCCTGGCGCGCTCGGTGTTCTTCAGGACTTACGAGACTGAGGAGAGGAAGTACGCTGGGGGGCAGGAGGACAGAATAGAGAAGCCCGACGAGACCTTGATGGATAGGAGGCAGGAAGGGGCATACGACAACCTAGATGAGGAGGACGGCATAGCTATACCGGAGCGCGAGGTACACGGCGGCGAGGTAATCATAGGTAAGACGAGCCCGCCGAGGTTCATAGGTACCTACGAGTTCCGCCCTGTCACCAGGCGCAGGGATACTTCTATCGCGCTGAGGCACGGGGAGAAGGGTATCGTCGACAGAGTTATCTTAGCCACTTCTTCAGAGGGAACCAAGCTAGTAAAAGTCAGGGTTAGAGATCCCAGGATTCCGGAGCTGGGGGACAAATTCGCGTCTAGACACGGCCAGAAGGGCGTGATAGGATTAATACTACCACAGGAGGACATGCCTTTTACGGAGGATGGCATAGTCCCAGATCTCCTGATCAATCCGCATGCCATACCTTCGAGGATGACCGTAGGCCAGCTCTTAGAGTCCTTGGCTGGCAAAGTAGCTGCTCTCAAGGGAGAACTTGTGGACGGGACGGCGTTCGAAGGAGTTAGCGAGGAGACTCTGAGGGAGATGTTACGCAAGCTCGGCTTTAGGAGTGACGGTAAAGAGGTGCTTTACAACGGGATCACTGGAGAGAAAATGGAGGCTGAGATCTTCATAGGGGTGGTATACTACCAGAAGTTACACCACATGGTGGCCGACAAGATACACGCTAGGGCTAGGGGGCCGGTACAGATATTGACGAGGCAGCCGACTGAAGGGAGGGCTAGGGAGGGAGGTTTGAGGTTCGGAGAGATGGAGAAGGACTGTCTAGTCGGTCACGGCGCCTCTCTACTGCTCAGGGAGAGGCTATTCGAATCGGCGGATAAAACCTATATCTACGTGTGTGAGAACTGCGGCTTCATAGGCTACTATGACGCCCGTAGGAACGTATCAGTTTGTCATTTATGTAAAGATAAGGGTAGGCTCTATAGGGTACCTGTCTCTTACGCCTTCAAACTCCTCGTTCAGGAGTTAATGAGTATGGGTATAGCTCCTCGCATAATATTGAAAGATAAGGTGGAGGTGGCTTAAGCTTGTCGTTCATAGATGAGGAAGAGGAGACTAAAACTATTGGGGGAATAAAGTTCGGGCTTCTCTCTCCTGAGGAGATAATATCCATGGCTGTGGTCGAGATAAAGGAGAGCGAGACCTACGACGAGGAAGGCATGCCGGTACGCGGTGGATTAATGGACAGGAGGCTGGGAACAGTAGAGCCTGGGGTTAGGTGTCAAACCTGCGGTAACTACGTTAACCTTTGTCCCGGCCACTTTGGCTACATAAACCTCGCCAGGCCCGTGATACACCCGGAGTTCGCCAGGCACATATATATGCTGTTAAAAGCGACCTGCCGCAACTGTGGACGACTGCTACTACCTCAGGAAGAGATAGACAAGGCGTACGAACATCTCAAGACGCTAGAGAAACAATGGGTGATGTTGAAGTACAAGGAGGCTGAGCAGATAGCTAAGAAAGCTTCTCAGACCAAGATCTGTCCTCACTGTAACGCCCCTCAGTACAAGATAGTCTTCGAAAAGCCCTACTACTTCTACGAGGAGAGGGGGGATGTAAGAGTTAGGCTAATGCCCACCGAGATAAGGGAGCGCCTCTCCAACATACCGGACAGAGACTTGGAAGTTTTAGGCATAGACCCTAAGTACGCCAGGCCTGAGTGGGCAGTTCTAACCGTGCTAGCTGTGCCACCGATAGCTGTTAGGCCCACTATAACTTTAGAGTCTGGTTTGAGGTCTGAAGACGATTTAACCCACAAGCTAGTGGATATCCTGAGGGCTAATAACAGGTTGCTGGAGAACATCGACAGCGGAGCGCCTAGAATGATAATAGACGACTTATGGGATCTCCTCCAGTTCCACGTAGCCACGTTCTTCGACAACGAGTTATCCGGTATACCCCCAGCGAGGCACAGGTCCGGCAGGCCTCTTAGGACTTTGGCCCAGAGGCTGAAGGGTAAGGAGGGCAGGTTTAGAGGTAGCCTAGCAGGGAAACGCGTAGATTTCTCCGCTCGTACGGTAATCTCTCCTGACCCTAACCTCAGTATAAATGAGGTAGGCGTTCCAATAGAAGTCGCCAAGTCTCTCCTCGTACCCGAGAGAGTAACTGAGTGGAATATAGAGGAGATGAGAGAACTCGTCCGTAGAGGCCCCTCAAAGTATCCCGGCGCTAATTACGTGATAAGGCCTGACGGAGGCAGAACTGATCTGAGGTTCGCTAGAAACGAGGAGTTGGCCGAGGCACTGGCCCCGGGGTACGTAGTCGAGAGACACCTAAGAGACGGCGACATAGTGATCTTCAACAGGCAGCCTTCACTCCATAGAATGTCTATAATGGCCCACAGGGTTAAAATCCTCCCTTACAAGACCTTCCGCTTAAACCTGCTCGTAACCCCGCCATACAACGCTGACTTCGACGGAGACGAGATGAACCTACACGTACCCCAATCCGAGGAGGCGCGCGCCGAGGCTGAGACTCTAATGTTGGTTCAAGAGCAGATAATAACGCCGCGCTATGGAGCCCCGATAATAGGCGGCATACACGACTACATAACTGGCGCCTACCTCCTCTCCCGCAAGGACACCCTCCTGGACAAGAAAACGTTCTCCCAGCTGGCCTACTTAGCCAAATATAAGGGGTCTCTTCCGGAGCCTGCAGTACTCAAACCCAAGAAGTACTGGACGGGCAAGCAACTAATCTCCCTATTCCTCCCCGAAGATTTCAACTACGCTAACAGGGCTAAGGTCTGTATGGCATGTAAGGAATGCCTGAACGAGCGCTGCCCATATGACGCCTACGTCTTGGTGAGGCGTGGAGAGCTGCTCGTAGGTGTTCTGGATAAGAAGGGTATAGCCGCTGAGCAGGCAGGCACCCTACTCCACGAGTACGTTAAAATGTATGGTAAGGCTAAGGGTGCCGAGCTGATGGACACCCTCTTCAAAACTTTCATAGCCTTCCTAGACATGAGGGGCTTCACAATAGGTCTGGATGATGTGGAGCTTCCAGAGGAGGCTATCAAGGAGGTTGAGGAAGCGCTCGAAGAAGCCAGGGAGAAGGTCAACCAGTTAATAGAGAGGTACAAGGAGGGCACCCTCGAACTCTCGGCTGGTATGACGTTAGAGGAAACACTAGAGAATAAGATCCTAGGAGTTCTGGAGAGGGAACTTAGCGGGAAGATAAACGAGGTCATAGCCAAGTACGCTGATAGGAATAGTAACGCTATGATAATGGCCTTATCGGGGGCTAGGGCTAACCCTGTTAATATAATGCAGATGGCCGCAGCTCTAGGACAGCAAACCGTGAGGGGTAGGCGTATAAGAAGGGGATACACCAATAGGCCCCTACCACACTTCAAGCCGGGAGACTTAGGGCCTGAAGCCAGAGGATATATAAAGAACAGCTTTAAGCGCGGGCTTACCCCAGTCGAGTTCTTCTATCACTCCATGGCTGGCAGGGAGGGCCTAGTGGACACAGCAGTTCGTACAGCTGACAGCGGGTACATGTACCGGCGTTTATCCAATGCTCTCCAAGACTACTACGTCGCGTACGACGGCACTGTAAGGTCGTCTGAAGGCTTCATCATACAATTGAGGTATGGTGAGGATGGCGTAGACCCCTCCAAGAGTGACTCTGGCCGCGCCGTGAACATCGATAGGGTAATTATGAGAGTGCTGGCCGCGAGAGACGGCAAGCCCGTGAAGCCTATAGACGAGAAGACTCTCAGAGCCTTGGTGGAGTCGAAAGCGGAAGACCTACCCCTGAAGTTAAGGGAGGAACTCGTAGAGAAGATATCTGCTAAGAAGCTAGGCGAGGAAGAAGCTAAACAGGTGATCGAGGAAGTCATCGAGGAGTACAGGAGGGTGCTCGTAGAGCCCGGCGAGGCCGTAGGTATAGTGGCTGCGCAGTCGATAGGCGAGCCCAGCACCCAGATGACGTTGAGGACGTTCCACTTCGCCGGTATGAGGGAGTTCAACATAACGTTAGGCCTCCCAAGGCTTAAAGAAATAGTGGATGCTAGGAGGAGTCCTGAGACGCCGTTAATGTACATCTACCTGAAGGGTGAGTATGCCAAGAATAGGGAGAAGGCCTTAGAGCTGGCCAGTAAAATGGAGCTAACAACTATAAGGGACGTGTCCGAGAGCTTAGAGGTGAACTACCTAGAGGGAGTCATAATAATCAGGCTCGACCCCGACATGCTGGCTAATAGAGGGGTAACGCCGAGAGACGTCGTGAAGGCCATAAATAGGATTAAGGGCAAGAGGGGCAAAGTCGAGGTGAAGGAGGAGAACGGGAAACCCGTAGTAATATATGACGTCGGTACGCTGGACGTAGTCAAGCTGAGAAGAATGTTCACCAGGGTAGCCGGGCTGAAGTTGAGGGGTATTAAGGGTATAAAGCACACCGTGGTCAGGGAGATAGTTGAGAACGGCGAGAAGCGCTTCATGATAATCGCCGAAGGGTCAAACTTAGCCGCTGTCATAGGGATGGAGGGAGTAGACCCAACCAGGACAGTGACGAACAACATTCACGAGATAGCCGACGTACTGGGGATAGAGGCCGCCAGGACCATGATAGTGAAAGAGATGAAATCAGTGCTGGACGAGTTCGGCTTAGACGTCGACATACGCCACCTTCTACTAGTAGCCGACTCGATGACCTTCACCGGCGAGATAAGAGAAGTAGGGAGGCACGGAGTAGCTGGCGAGAAAACCGGTGTGCTGGCTAGGGCAGCCTTCGAAGTTACGGTTAAACACCTGGCTAACGCCGCCATGAGGGGCGAAGTAGACGAGCTCAAGGGAGTAACGGAGAGCATAGTAATAGGCTCCGTACCCATACCTGTCGGTACAGGCTCGGTAAAACTCTTAATGACCCCTTAAAACCCTTTAATCCTTTTTTATTTTGATTCGTAATTCCTAAATATGTTTAGAGAGAACTTCACTTTCCGCTATCTTTTCGCCCGGAAACTTTTTAACATGGGCCTCGTAATCCTTGATGCTATGGACTTTACTAGGGAGCTTCAGACGGCTATAAGGACGGGGAAGGTTGTAATAGGTTCTAAGAGTACTTTGAAAGCCCTGCTGAACGGTAAGGCCAAGCTTATCATAATGGCCTCCAACGCGCCAGACAGTATCAGGGAAGACCTGAAACACTACTGTAAGCTGGTCAATACACCACTATACGTCTATCCCGGTACGAGCTGGGACTTAGGGGCTGTCTGTAGGAAGCCCTTCATGGTTGCGGCGCTCGCGATCCTCGACCCTGGGGAGAGCAATATTTTAGAGCTGGGTAAGAAGGAGGGGTGATAGAGCCCCGTGCCCCAGATTAAGTTGACAGAGTTGGAGATGCAGTACATCACCCTTCTCCAGGGAATGACCGGTACCACGGTTATGGACTGCGTTATCGACGACGACAGAGACCGTGTTATCTACCTCGTGAAGCAGGGCCAGGTAGGTATAGCTGTGGGTAAGAACGGCGTGAACGTTAAGAGTCTCAGGAAGCTCCTCAAGAAAGACATCGAGATAATAGAGTACGCGGAGACCTTGGAGCAGCTTGTCAAGAACAGCTTGTTCCCGGCTAGGGTGTTATCGATGAGAGTGAAGAAGACGGCGGACGGTAGGAAGATAGTAGTAGTTAAGGTACCCCCGGAGGACAAGGGCTTGGCGATAGGGAGGGGCGGGCGGAACATCTCCAGAGCCCGCATATTGGCGAAAAGGTACTTCAATGTGGACAGCGTGATCATAGAGTAATGTTTAAAACACCTAAATCGATAGGTTGCGGTAGGTGGTAGTTAGTTGACAGGGTCCAAGTCGCCGAAGGGTCAGTTCGCGGCTAGGAAGTTAAAGAGGAAGAGGCAGAAGTTTAGGTGGAGTGACGCGTACTACAAGAGGAGAATGCTCCAGCTAGCTAAGAAAGTCGACCCACTCGAAGGAGCCCCTATGGCTAGGGGGATAGTACTGGAGAAGGTCGGTATCGAGAGTAGGCAGCCGAACAGCGCCGTCAGGAAGTGCGTCAGAGTGCAGCTAATAAAGAACGGTAAGATAGTAACGGCGTTCCTGCCGGGAGACGGTGCTTTGCTCTTCGTAGACGAGCATGACGAGGTAATTATTGAGAGGATAGGCGGCCCCGAGGGTAGGGCTTACGGAGACCTGCCGGGTGTAAGGTTTAGGGTGGTCAAGGTCAACGGGGTATCGCTGATAGAGCTGCTGAGGGGTAGGAAGCAGAAACCTATGCGGTGAGGAACGCTTGCCAGAAGAGCCCCGAATAAAAATACTCAGGCTCGAGGAAAACTACGCCGAGTTCATTCTAGAAGGGGTAACGCCAGCGTTCGCCAACACTCTGCGCAGGATAATCCTCTCAGAAGTCCCGACGCTTGCCATAGACGAGCTGATAATAGCCGAGAACACATCAGTCCTATTCGACGAGGTACTAGCCCATAGGATAGGCTTCATACCCTTAAGAGTAGACCTTGACACCTACGACTACCTGAGGGAGTGCTACGAGGAAGGCAAGAAGGAGAACTGCGAGGTTAGGTTTAGGTTAAAGGTGGAAGCCGGGGAAAGACCCGTATACGTTTACTCAGGGCATTTAAAGCTTCAGAAACCCCCACAGTCATTAGAAGTCGTACCCTTCGACATATCTCCGGTATCCGACGCCATAGTGATAGTGAAGCTGGGTCCAGGGCAAGCCGTAGAGTTGGAAGCTATAGCTAAGATGGGTGTGGGGAAAGACCACGCCAAGTGGCAGCCAGTCTCCGTAGCCGCCTACAAGTACATGCCTGTGATAAAAATACTGAAAGATACGGGTGAGGAAGCCGAGAAATGCGCCGAAATATGCCCCAAGAAGGTCTTCGAGGTTAAGGACGGCAAGCTCGTAGTAGCTCGGCCACTGGACTGCAGCCTGTGTAGGGAGTGCGAGATAAAATGTCCCGGAGTGGTCAAAATAGGGTGGAGAGACGACACTTTCATTTTCAAGGTTGAGGGGCTGGGCATGATACCAGTCTGGAAGATAATAGACGTGGCCTTTGACGTACTAGCCTCTAAGGCCGAGTCCTTTAAGAACGCTGTGAGTGGGCTGCAGGGCGAAGGTCAAAGTGAAAGTTTATAACCCGCCTAAATAACCCATGGCTGGTGTTTGTTATGAAGAGGACAGGGCCCACTAACATCCACCTCCGCCTGCTGATATCAGCGTTGAGGAAGAAGGCCCGGGAACACGGCGCACCCATATGGAGGAGGGTAGCCGAGTTGCTCGAACGCCCGAGAAGGATGAGGGTAGCCGTCAATCTGAGCAAGATAAACAGGTACACGAAGGAGGGAGATGTAGTGGTCGTACCCGGCAAAGTGCTGGGCTCCGGCACTCTAGATCACAGCGTGACAGTTGCGGCCTGGGCTTTCTCAGCCAAGGCTAAGAGGGAGATAGAGAAGGTCGGGAGGGCGATATCCATAGAGGTTTTACTGGAAGAACGCCCCGACGGGAGCGGGGTTAAGATAATCATTTGAGGTGAAGGGTATGAGTGGGGAGGTTAAGGTTATAGACGCTGAGGGTTTAGTCGCGGGTAGGTTGGCCAGCATAATAGCCAAACGCCTGCTTTTAGGGGAGAGAATAGTCGTGGTTAACGCTGAGAAAGCCATAATCACGGGTAAGAGGGAGAGAGTTCTGGAGTGGTACGGCAAGCGGGTGACGGAGTGGAGAACTTACTACAACCCTGAGAAGAGAGGGCCGAAGGTCCCTAGGCGGCCCGACAAAGTGTTCAAGCGCATGGTGAGAGGGATGCTGCCGAGGAAGAAGCCGAGGGGTAGGGCTGCTCTAAAGAGGTTGAAGGTCTACATAGGCGTGCCAGAGGAATACTCAAACGCCAAGTTCGAGAGGATAAAAGAGGCGGAGCTTAAAAACAGGCAAATACCTTATATTACGCTCAAAGAACTCTACGAGGCCTTCGGTGGTAAGCTATGAGGATAGTACTAGTATCCGCGAGGAGGAAGACTGCGCGTGCTAGAGTGATAGTCAAGGAGGGTAAGGGAAGGATATTCATAAACGGGGCCCCCCTCGAAGTACTAGAACCAGAGGCCGTACGCTTAAAGGTAATGGAACCCATACTACTCGCAGGTGAAAGCATAGTCAGTAAGGTCGATATTTATGCTAAGGCTAAAGGAGGCGGAGTAATGGGGCAAGCATCCGCCATAAGGACGGCCATAGCCCGCGCCTTAGTTGAGTGGACTAAGTCCGAAGAGCTGAGAAAACTCTACTTAGAGTACGACAGACACCTACTTATAGAGGACCCCAGGCAGGCAGAGCCCAAGAAACCACGGGGTAGGTCTGCTAGAGCGAAGAGGCAGAAAAGCTATAGGTAACCGGTTATCCCTTAATAGTCTCATACCTTATTACTTCGTCTATCAGGTCTACGTGAGATAGGAACATCCTCCTACAACAATATCTCTTAATACCCATATCATCTAGTACCTTACCCGGATCTTCTCCCTGCGCGACTCTCCTAGCGTACTCCAACCATTTATCCGCTATCAAGGCGCCACACGTGAAACACCGAATCGGTATTATCAACCTCTTACCCCCCACTTTTCACATACTCCGAGCTTAAAACTTTACCTTTCCTTTCTTTTAGAAAGCCTAATATATAAGTCACTATGTGGGCTAGCTGGGTCGTTATGGCTGAGCCGTCGCAGGAGCCGGAGATAAAAGAGGAGGAATTGCTGATACCCCTGGAAATGTACCTAGCTGCTGGCGTCAGGATAGGGACTAGGATGAAGAGCAAGTTTATGATGCGTTTCATATACAGCGCCCGCCCCGACGGCCTTTACCTGCTAGACGTTAGGAAGACGGACGAGAGAATAAGAATTGCAGCCCGTTTCATAGCTCAGTACCAGCCGAACAGGGTAGTAGTGGTTTCCGCCCGCCAATACGGGCAGAAACCCGTAAGGAAGTTCTGCTCCGTGGTTGGCTGTATACCCATAGTCGGCAGGTTCCCACCCGGCACGTTCACAAACCCAGCCTTAGACTCGTACATAGAAGCAGACCTAGTAGTAGTCACAGATCCTAGGATGGACGCACAAGCGGTTAGAGAAGCCGCGATAGCTGGTATCCCTGTAGTAGCCCTCTGCGACACGGATTCTCCTGTGAGTAACATAGACTTAATCATCCCCATCAATAACAAGGGTAGGAAGGCCTTAGCGCTGGTTTACTGGCTCCTAGCTAGGCAGGTACTTAGGGAGAGAGGCGAGATACCTCCTGACGGTGACTTACCGATACCACCCGAGGAATTCGAGGCAAAAGTATTAGTAACTACTGGAGAAGTAATTTAACACTCTTCTCACTAAATACTGGGGTTATAACATGGTTAAGATTCGCAGACCTGTAGTAGCCGGTCTTTTCTACGAGGATAACCCGGATTCTCTAAAGAGGCAAATAGAGGAGTGTTTTCTCCACAAGTTGGGGCCCGGTAGACTTCCTGCAGAGCCTCAACCGTACTCTAAGAGCGTACTGGGAGTAATAGCTCCACACGCGGGCTACATGTATTCCGGGCCAGTAGCGGCTCACAGTTACCTGAAGTTAGCAGAGTCTGGGAAGCCCAAGGTTCTCTTTATATTCGGGCCTAACCACCACGGGCGGGGAGACCCCATAGCCATTTCCTCCATGGAGTACTGGTTAACTCCTCTCGGGAAGTTAAGGGTAGACTTGGAGCTTGGGAAGGAGCTGGCTAAGAGGAGCGGTATAGCTTCCCTAGAGGACTTCGCGCACATACACGAGCACTCCATAGAGGTTCAACTACCGTTCATACAGTATGTGTTCGGAGAAGAAGTCTCGATAGTACCTGTCTGTATGATGCTGCAATACCCGCAGGCGGCCGAGGTACTAGGTAAGACTGTCGCCTCCATGATAGAGGAATACGGGTTAGAAGCTTACATAATCGCCAGCAGCGACTTCAACCACTACGAGCCAGTTGAAGTCACAGAGAGGAAAGATAAGAGGGCGCTGGAGAAAATACTAGCCCTAGACTACAAAGGCCTGTACGACGTCGTTGTGGAGACGCCAATATCCATATGTGGGCCTGGCCCCATAATGGTTCTCCTAGTAGCCGCTAGAGAACTCGGGGCGAAGAACGTGGAGATCTTGAAGTACGCCAATTCGGGAGACGTAACAGGTGACTACTCAACCGTGGTCTCCTACGCCAGTATAGCGTTCATGTGGTGAAAAAATGCACTTAACCGAGAGGAGGAAAACTGAGCACATAGCTATAACAATAAGCGAGAACGTTGACTCTAAGTCATCCTCCCTCTTCGAATGCGTCTTCTTAATCCATAGGGCCATCCCCGAGGTAAACCTAGAGGAAGTAGACCTGAGTACGACCTTCCTGGGGAAGAAGATTAACGCTCCGATAATCATAGCTGGTATGACGGGGGGTAGCGAGCTAGGTGGGGAACTTAATAGAGCGATGGCCCGCGCAGCGCAGAGCTTGGGTCTAGCCATGGGTGTAGGTAGTCAGAGGGCAGCACTCGAAGACCCGAGCCTTAAGAAGACATTCTTTGTCGTTAGAGAGGAGGCTCCAGACATACCTGTAATCGCCAACATAGGTGCTAGCCAGTTAGTTAAAAGCGAGGACTACTCGTCTCTAGCCGCAGAATTAATAGACATGATTTCGGCAGACGCGGTAGCTATCCACCTAAACTCCCTACACGAAGCCGTGCAACCGGAGGGAGAACCCCACTACAAGGGCGTGGTGGACGCTATTAAGGACTTCGTGAAAGCCTGCCCCAAGCCTGTCATAGTAAAAGAGACGGGTTGCGGGATTTCCAGGGAGGACGCCGCCGTACTCGTTAAAACCGGTATATGCGGGATAGACGTCGGCGGTATGGGCGGTACCTCGTTCGCCATGGTAGAGGCCTTAAGAGCTAAGACTTCTGGTTACTTCATCGAGGAAAGAGTAGCTAACACCTTCGGCTCCTGGGGTATACCGACAGCTATAAGCGTGCTGGAGGTTAGGTCTGTCGCGCCAGAGATTCCACTGATAGCTACGGGAGGTGTAAGGAGCGGGTTAGACGCTGCTAAGGCCCTGAGGATAGGTGCTGATTTCGCGGGAATAGCCAGGCCTGTGATTAAGGCGGCGTTCGAAGGGGGGCACGAAGGCGTGAAGCGCTACCTAACCTCTATAATCCGAGAGCTTAAACTCACCGCCTTTCTGGTTGGGGCGCGTAATATCCACGAGTTAAGGGAGAAACCAGCAGTCATAACTGGGTTCTTGAGAGAGTGGATAAAAATCAGAGGTTTAGAGGGCGTAGCCAAGAAATTAGGTCTCTTATTTTAGACTCTCCTCCCTCTCCTGCCGCCAGGCTTCCTTATCGTGTCCGTCGGTAGCGGAGTCACGTCCTCTATACTGAGAACCATTAAGCCAGCTCTAACGAGGGCCCTAATGGCTGGCCCAGCCCCAGGCCCCGGAGTCTTCGGGCCATAACCTCCGGGAGCCCTGATTTTAACATGAACCTTCCTAATCCCCTTATCGAGGGCTATCTTTGCAGCCCTCATAGCTGCCTGCATGGCGGCCCAGGGGCTGGGCTTGTCCCTGTCAGCCTTAGCTATCATACCGCCAGTTACGAACGCTATGGTTTCCGCTCCGCTAAGGTCGGTTATGTGTATGATTGTGTTATTGTAGCTAGCGTATATATGGGCTATCCCCGTGTCCCCTCTCTTAGGCTTGCTTTTTTGCTCGCTCATTCAACCGCCACCTCCTCCTTTTCCTCCTTCATCCTCTGGGCGTAGGGAGATAGCGGGTAATAGTCTATCTTATCTTCCTCCTCTCTTGAAACCAGGTGGCCGGGGCTTTTGATTCTCCTCCCGTTAATAGCGATGTGCCCGTGAACTATTAGCTGGCGCGCGTGATATGTGGAGGTTGCTAGCCCTTTCTTGTAAACTATGGTTTGTAGCCTTCTCTCCAACACGTCATCAACGGTTAGGCTTAGGATGTCGTCTAGCGTTGCGTCTTCGCTGGGTAGGAGCCCCATCTTGTAGAGCTTCCTAATTAGGGGTCTCCCTCTTCTCTCCCTCTCTTCAGGTGAGAGCGCTAGTAACCTACGGGCCTTGCCTCTCATTCTCCTAAGCACGGTTTTAGCTATCCACAGCTCTCTCTTGTTCCTCAGCCCATACCTACCCATGAGCTCTAGTTCTTGCTCCAGTATCTCCTTCCTCCAGGGGTGTGAGGGCCCCTCCCACTTCTTACGAGGCTTCTTCGGGTCGCCCATCTACTCACCTCTACCTGCTCTTCTTCCTCCTCACGCCTATCGTCATGCCAGTCCTACCCGTAGTCTTAGTGCGCTGACCCCTAACCTTTAAGCCTAACTTATGCCTTATCCCGCGCCAACACTTAATCTTCTTCATGAACTCTATGTCCTGCCTCACCGTGAACACCAGGTCAGAGGTTATCAAGTGCCTATTCTCCCCCGTGAATGGGTCTTTACGCCTATTAAGCACCCACGGCGGTAGTCTAAGCTCGTGCACGTTTTTTACTATGGCGTCGAGTTTCTCTATTTCCTCCTCGCTCAGGGAGCCTAGCTTCCTCTCGGGGTCAAACCCCATTTTCCTGCAGATAATGTAGGCTAGGTTGATCCCTATCCCCTTAATCCCCGTCAAGGCGTACACTAGGCTTTTATCGCCCGGTAAGTCTTCACCCGCGATGCGTACTATGTGTTTAAACTCCTCGCTCACGCTACCACACCTAGCTTCTCTCTAAATACATTATTTAAAGCTTTACCGTTAATGTATAGAAAGGTAGCACTTAAAGTAATATATTCCCGTAGCGGGAAGATAAAGGAGGGCCGGGGTGCCCGAGAGGACTAAGACCGCCCATAAGGGCCGGATCGTCTACAGGGGGCGGACTTGAGATCCGCTGGCCATTGGCCGCCCGGGTTCGAATCCCGGCCCCGGCGCCACTCTACGCTTTCTTCGCTCCTCTCCACATGGAGGGGTAGGTTCCCGGCTCCATAACGACGAATCTCGGCGTAGCGGCTATGCCTTTAGTCGCTGTCATTATGTGTTCGCTCCTCATTTTAGCCTCTCCTATGGCTACGAGTTCGCCTTTTAGAGTCATTATGGCTACCCAGTCGTCTACTCTTATCGGGGTTTCTATGCGGAGTATTCCGGGTACTGCTAGCGGAGCCCCTCTACAGATGGCGTCCACCGCGCTATCCCTGACCACTATCTTGGGTAAGTGTTGTACGGCGTACTCGACCGGCAGCACTACCTCCCTTATGTAGTCCTCTATCCCCTCCTCCTTCCAGAAGTGGTAGGCATCCACTAAGTCGTGGAGTGTCGATAAGTGTTCCTCCTCTGTGAAACAGCCAGCCCTTATCCTCCTCAACTCCTGCATATGAGCGCCCACACCTAGTATTTCCCCCACGTCGTGGCACAGCTTACGCATATAGGTGCCAGCCTCGCACCACACCCTCAAGAGTACGTCCCTCCCCCTCCTCTCCAAGACCTCTATCTTGTAGATCCTCCTTATCCTCACAGCCCGCTTAACCGCTGACCTCAGGGGAGGCCTCTGATAGATAGCCCCTTCAAACTCCTTCAACACTTTGAGTAGCTTATCGTCGCTGACGTCCCCGTGTAGCCTCATTACGCAGATGTACTCTTTATCCTCCTTAAGCAGTACCGGGATTACTCTAATTGCTTTGTTCAGCGTTATAGGGAGTACCCCGGAGACCTTGGGGTTTCCCCGCCCCCTAGGGGCTCTAGGGTCCCCGCATGGGCCACCTTCTTAAACCCAAGTAGCCTTTTTATCCAGGCTACGACTTCGTGGCTCGACGGGCCTATCGGCTTATCGAGGTTCACGACCCCGTACTCTAATAACTCTTTGACGCTCCTCTCCTCCGGGGCCTTGCCATAGCGGGGGTCTGTTTCATCCTCCGCCTTAATCAAGATTTCACGCTTCTCCCTCCTCCACAAGACCTAGCTCACCTAAGCAAAAACTGGTTTTAAGGGTGTCTTCATCTCATCTATTAACCCTGCAGCCTCCAGCGCTTTAAGTACTTCTTCGTCGCTAGCCCCTCTCGGTATATCTATCTTGTAGGGTGTGGGCTCTAAGTGCTTGATGTTAGCCCTCCTCCTCTTCACTCCCGTGAGGGGTTTGGGCCCTGTAACTAGGACGAAGTTGTCGTCTATTATGTCTACGACTACGCACTTCCTACCGGCTTCCCTGCCCGCGGTCTTCACGCATATACGGCCGACGTCGTACACCCTCACCATAGCTAAACACCGCTTCCCCTTTACTCATGATCTTTTTAACTCTTGCCCTCGGAAACCTAAGGCCATACCGGTTAGCCTGCCGATTAACGGGGCGAACCAGAGGCTCGTGAGTACGTACCATATCGGGAAGGTTACAGGGGCGTACCCTAGTATGGGCAGTACGGCTATAGTTTTCCCGGCGAAGATATCCGACGCGACTCTGAAGAACAGGAACCAGACGATTAGCGAGACCACGTTCCCCTTAATCCTCTCCGCGGCAACCTTATTCTTCAGCCTGTCTATCCTGGGCTTCTCCCTCAAAACCTGGTTGTAGAGCTTGCGGTCTCTCTCCTTAATAGCCTTCTTACGTCTCTCCTCCCACCTGGCTATCTCCTTCAGGGCGTAGCTTAACTCCTCCTCTTTATACACTAAGCGGGATATCGCCCTAGAGATGAAGACGCAGAGCATAGCCACGAAAGTAGCAGTTAGAGAAGAGACCGGCCATGTCACTAAGGGTGATAGGAGAGTCCTGATAAACTCTATAAAGGACGAGTAGGGATCCAAGCCTCACCACCGACACAGGATTCTTATCACAAAGAAAATATATATACTCCTAGTCTCTGGTGTGCTGTGAGGTGTACGTAATGCCTAGGCCCTCGCTACGCTCCCGTACAACTAAGAGGAAGCTCGTGAGAACCCCTGGCGGTAGACTGGTGATACACGTCATCCCGAAGAAACACGACGTGCCTAAGTGCGCGATATGTAAACGCCCCCTACACGGCTTCCCTAAGTTAACAGCTCGGGAGGAGAGACACGGGCACAGGCCGCCTAACAGGATCTACGGCGGCTACCTGTGCCCTCAATGTCTAAAGCAGGGTCTAAGGAACGCAGTGAGGGCTCTCTACACATGAAGAGGTTAATAGTTATAGCGATAAGCGGGCAACCCGGAGCTGGCAAGACTACCTACGCCCGTTTCCTAGCTAGGGAATACAAGTTAAGGTACGTCTCTAACGGGATGCTGTTCCGGGAGTTAGCTAAGGAGAGAGGGGTTAGCTTTGAAGAACTCCACAAGATAGCTGAGCGAGACCTCAGCATAGACCTTGAGATAGACAGGCGGGCCGAGGAGGAGGCTAAGAAAGGAGGCGTAGTGATAGAGGGGCACTTGCCGGTCTGGTTGCTGGGCGACCTCGCCCACATAAAGATAGTCTTCATAGCCCCCTTCGAAGAACGGGTTAGGAGGATAGCGTCTCGGGACGGGTTAAGCGAGGAGGAAGCCGCCAGACTGATAAAAACGAGGGAGGAGAGCAACTGGAGAAGGGCTCAGAAGTACTACGGGGTCGATATAAGAGACCTCTCCGTCGCAGACCTCGTGGTTAATACAGGTAAACTTGACGTTTTAGGGGTTAAAAGGGTAGTAAAAACATTCGTAGAGGAGTACAGAAAAAATAATTCTGACATATTCCCTTAATCTGTCAATCAAGTTAAACTTATATAGCCGCTAGCACTTCACTTAGAGCGCACTTAGAATGAATGTTAGAGTATGATGAGGTGGAGGATGTGTCTTCAAAGAAGCCACACTTAAACCTTGTGGTGATAGGGCACGTAGACCATGGTAAGAGCACACTAATGGGCAGGCTGCTCTACGAGATAGGCGCCGTAGACGAGAGAATAATCAGGGAATACGAGGAAGAAGCTAAGAAGATAGGCAGAGAGACCTGGAAATACGCCTGGGTCTTAGACAAGCTGAAGGAGGAGAGGGAGAGAGGCTTAACCATAGACCTAGGTTTCTACAAGTTCGAGACTAAGAAGTACTTCTTCACCCTGATAGACGCACCAGGACACAGGGACTTCGTCAAGAACATGATCACGGGGGCCAGCCAGGCGGACTGCGCCCTACTAGTGGTATCTGCCAAGACTGGCGAGTACGAGGCAGGCGTAAGCCCCGCTGGTCAGACCACTGAGCACATATTCCTAGCTAGAACGATGGGCATTAACCAGTTAATAGTAGCTATCAACAAGATGGACGCCACCGAGCCGCCTTACAGCAAGGAGAGGTACGAGGAGGTTAAGAGCGGAGTCGCTAGGTTGCTCAAAATGGTAGGCTACCCAGTCGATAAGATACCCTTCGTACCCACCTCTGCCTGGTACGGCGACAACGTAACTAAGAAGAGCGACAAGACCCCGTGGTACGACGGCCCAACCCTACTGGAGGCCTTCGACACATTCGAGGAGCCTCCCAAGCCCATAGACAAGCCACTCCGCATACCGATACAGGACGTCTACTCTATTAGGGGTGTAGGTACGGTACCAGTCGGCAGGGTAGAGACGGGCGTGCTTAAAGTCGGGGACACTGTTGTGTTCATGCCGCCCAACATTAAGGGCGAGGTTAAGTCCATAGAGACCCACCACGTGAGGATCGAGCAGGCAGTACCCGGCGACAACATAGGCTTCAACGTTAAGGGCGTGAGTAGGGACCAGATAAGGCGCGGAGATGTCGCTGGCCACCCGGACAACCCGCCAACTGTGGCTGAAGAGTTCGTAGGCCGTATCTTCGTGCTGTACCACCCGACCTCAATAGCGGCTGGATACACCCCAGTACTACACGTACACACCGCCACCGCGCCTGTGAGGTTCGAGGCCCTCGAGAAGAAGCTAGACCCGAGGACTGGCGCCGTTATAGAGGAGAACCCCGCCTTCATTAAGCAGGGAGACGCAGCCATAGTGAGGCTAAAGCCGCTCAAACCCGTAGTCCTAGAGAAATACCAAGAACTACCACAGCTCGGCCGCTTCGCTATAAGGGACTCCGGCAGAACTATAGCTGCTGGTACCATAATCGACGTTAAACCCCGCGAAACTAAATAAACCCCTATAATTTTTTCCGTGGGAGTTCCATGCCACGCGTCGTCCGCATAAAATTAGCCAGCACCTCCGTGGAAGACCTAAACAAAGTCTGTGAAGAGATAAAGGAGGTAGCGCGCAAGACAGGAGTGAGAATGAGGGGGCCAGTACCCCTACCGACAGAGCGCCTGAGAGTAACCGTTAGGAAAGCTCCTTCTGGCCAGGGAACGCACACGTTTGACCATTGGGAACTCAGAATACATAAGAGATTGATAGACCTAGACGTGGACGAACGAGCCCTAAGGCAGCTCATGAGGATAAGAGTACCCAACACGGTGAAAGTAGAGGTACAGTTAAGGTAGCGCCAAGAAATAAAAACGTGTACTTTATTTTCTTATAGGAAAGCCGGGGTGCCCGAGTGGACCAAGGCGCCATGCCGTCCAAAGGGGCCGGCCTGGAGAGCCGGTAGCGCGTTGCGCTGCCCGGGTTCGAATCCCGGCCCCGGCGCCATACTCGTTTTAGGAGTCTAAGTGTTATTGGATTTCTTGTTAAGATAGGTTTAAAGGATGTTCTCAGGTTTTCTTTGAGGTGTTCTGGTTTGGGTGGGGGGTACGAGTTTTTGGAGCATACGGCTGACGTGTACATAGCGGCTTATGGGTCCAGTTTGGAGGAGGCTTTCGAGAACGCGGCGCTCGCTTTCCTGGAGGTTATGACTGATCCTAAGTCCGTTGAACCCAAGGTTAAGAGGAGGATTAAAGTTGAGGGTATAGACCTCTACCAGCTACTCTATAACTGGCTTGAAGAGTTGCTGACTTACTTCGACGCTGAGGGGCTACTCTTCTCAAAAGTAAAGGTAGAGAGGATAGAGAAGGCGGATGATCATTACGTCTTGGAGGCGGAGGTGGCCGGCGAGCCCTTCGACCCCGAGAGGCACGAGTCCAGGACTCTCGTGAAGGCAGCCACCTACCACATGATGGAGATCATAGAGGGCGATAAAGGGTATACGTTGAAGTTCGTGCTAGATATTTAGTTCTACGCGTATCTCTTCTGCCAGCAATATGGGGTATGCCTTCCTCCCTATCCTCCTAAAATACACTATTCCCAGCTCCTCCAAGTACTTCAGGTCTACGTAGACGTTAGGTATCGATCTCCCAAGTCTCCGCGCTAAGTCGCTGATGCTGGCCGTGCCCCCTCTCTCAAGGTTCTCTATCAGCTCCACCATTCTAGGCGTGAGTACCCTCCTAGCGCTCTCAGGGGATAACTCGTGCTCTACTGTGAGCGTAGTCTCCCCGTCCTCCTCATACTCCTTTAAGGCCCGCCTATACTCCTCCTCGGATATTTCACCCGCTATGCTGCCGTCCTCTAGCTCCTCCGGTAGCACTCTTCTCCTGACGACCACGCGCACATTTTATGATATTACCATAATAATTTATATTTTTATCCTACACCCAATTAGACAGGGATAGTTATGCCAGTCCCTCTAAAGGAGATCGAGAGGTACGTATGGGAGATACCTAAGAGCTATAGGCGCGGAATGAGGGTTCCAGCCAGGATATTCGCGGACGAAGTCCTCCTGGAGAAGATGAAGGGAGACTTAACCCTGGAACAAGCCGCTAACGTGGCTCACCTACCCGGCATATACAAGTACGCGATAGTCCTACCGGACGGCCACCAGGGATACGGCTTCCCGATAGGTGGAGTGGCCGCGTTTGACGCTGAGAACGGGGTTATAAGTCCTGGAGGTGTGGGCTATGACATAAACTGCGGTGTAAGGATACTTAGGACGAACCTAACGCTGGATGACGTCAAACCCAAGTTACGCCTACTCGTGGACACCCTATTCAGGCTAGTACCCTCGGGGCTGGGCTCTAGGAGTAAGCTGCGCCTAACGGACACCGAGTTGAACAAGGTGTTAGAGGAGGGTGTGAGCTGGGCTGTCAGGAACGGCTACGGCTGGGACGAAGATCCTGAATTCATAGAGGAGAGGGGAGGTATGGAGGGCGCGGACGCCGCTAGGGTCTCTCAGAGAGCTAAGAACAGGGGTAGAGACCAGCTAGGCACCCTGGGAAGCGGCAACCACTTCCTCGAGGTACAATATGTGGAGAAGATCTACAACCCCAGCGTAGCTAAAGTCCTAGGTATAGAGCACGAGGGCCAGATCACGGTGATGATCCACACGGGGAGTAGGGGGCTAGGACACCAAGTATGTAGCGACTACTTAAAGATGATGGAGGTAGCAGCCAGAAGGTACGGCATAAGACTCCCAGACAGGGAGCTGGTCTGCGTCCCGGCGAACAGTAGGGAGGCGGCCGACTACTTCTCAGCTATGAAAGCGGCCGCTAACTTCGCCTGGACAAACAGGCAGTTAATAACTCACTGGGTACGCGTGGCCTTCGAGAAAGTCTTTAACACGTCCGCCGAAGACCTCGGAATGCACATAATCTACGACGTAGCACACAATATCGCCAAGCTGGAGGAGCACTACGTAGACGGTAAGAAAGTAAAGGTCTTCGTACACAGAAAAGGAGCGACTAGAGCCTTCGCCCCTGGACACATGGCGGTACCCGCCAAGTACAGAAGTATAGGACAACCAGTACTCATACCCGGCTCCATGGGCACTGCCAGCTACATATTAGTAGGTACGAAGAAGGCCATGGAGATAACTTTCGGCTCTGCTCCTCACGGTGCTGGTAGGATGTTGAGCAGGGCTCGCGCTATAAGGCAGTACAGAGGTAGCGCCATAAAGTCAGACTTAGAGCGTAAAGGAATACTGATAAGAGCTGCCAGTATGAGGGTAGTCGCGGAGGAGGCTCCAGGAGCTTACAAAGACGTTGACCGCGTAGCGGCGGTTGCTGACGTAGTGGGTATAGCGAAACGCATAGTCAGGCTAAGACCGATCTCGGTAGTTAAGGGATGATTCAGAGCTAAGATGAACTTGTTTTTCCGCATAGCTCTGCGTTAGCCCTTAAATGAAAATACAATTTTTCTTCTAGTACTTCGGAAACTTAAGGCTCTTTTGTGGGGGGTTGCTCTGTCTAGCACATGCGGAAGCATAAACGAGAGAGAAAATGGACGGACAGAGCTATGTAGAAGTTTCCGAAGTACTATCTTCGGAAAAACACTTATAAGCTATGGTTTTTCTTTGAGCTAGGTGTCCTAATGGGAGAAGAAGTCCCCCTGCGCACGCTGGACGGCAAGGAGATAAAGCTGTTCGGGAAGTGGTCGCTAGAAGAAGTTGAGGTCAGGGATCCCAGCCTAAAGGCTTACATATGTCTTAGACCGGTACTACTCCCCCACACGGAGGGTAGGCACGAGAAGAGAAGGTTCGGTAAGGCTAAAGTCCCCATCGTGGAGCGCTTGATAAACCAGATGATGAGACCCGGCCGTAACGCTGGCAAGAAGATGCTGGCTATGAATATTGTTAAGAGGGCTTTTGAAATCATAGAGCTTAAGACGGGTAAAAACCCGATACAGGTACTAGTATGGGCTATAGAGAACGCTAGCCCCAGGGAGGAGACCACCAGGATAGCCTACGGCGGTATTCTCTACCACGTCTCCGTCGACGTCTCACCCCAGAGACGCGTAGACCTGGCCCTGCGCTTCATAGGGGAGGGCGCTAGGAACTGCTCCTTCAACAGCCCTAAGACCATAGAGGAGTGCCTGGCAGACGAGATAATAGCCGCGGCCTACGGAGACCCATCCAGCTACGCTATCAAGAGGAAGGAAGAGATAGAACGCATAGCCTACGCGGCGAGATAAGAGCCGAGCCCCTCTTACCCCCCCTTACAATTCCTGGCCATAAAGGACATAGGAGTGCTGTCTTCAGGAAACGTTACTGTTTTATCACTTATAATCTCTATTCTGCTGGGGTTATAAATGACCGTAGAGTTATGGGTTGAGAAATACAGGCCGAGGACGCTAGACGAAATGGTGGATCAAGAGGAGATCGTGAGGCGCCTTAAAGAATTCGTAGAGGATAGGAATGTCCCACACCTCCTCTTTGTGGGTCCTCCAGGTACCGGTAAGACGACCGCGGCGCTCTGCCTAGCCCACGACCTATACGGCGAGAGGTGGAGGGATAATACGTTAGAACTGAACGCGTCGGATGAGAGAGGCATCGACGTGATAAGGACGAGGATTAAGGAGTATGCTAGGACTATCCCGCTGGGGGAGGTGCCGTTCAAGCTAATTATCCTGGACGAAGCGGACAACATGACGGGGGATGCCCAGCAGGCCCTGAGGAGAACTATGGAGCTTTTCTCCCGTACTACGCGTTTCATACTGATAGCTAACTACGCCTCTAAAATTATAGAGCCTATCCAGTCTAGGTGCGCCATATTCAGGTTCCAACCCTTGCCTAGGGAGGCGGCTATAGGTAGGTTAAAGTACATAGCCTCCCAGGAGGGGTTAAAAGTCGAGGAGGAGGCTTACGAGGCTATATGGGAGGAGAGCGAGGGAGACCTTAGGAAGGCTATCAACATCCTGCAGGCGACGGCAGCTCTAGATGAGGTGGTAACCGAGGAAACCGTGTACAAAGTTCTCGGTAAAGTAGCGCCGACGGAGGTAAGAGAGATGTTGAAGCTAGCGCTTGCAGGAGACTTCTTAAAGGCCAGGGAGAAACTGAGGCACTTCATGCTATCCTACGGCCTATCGGGAGTAGACGTGTTAAAACTAATTCATAGAGAGATATTATCGCCACGGTCAGAGCTGAAACTTGACGAGAGGACTAGGGCTGAACTCATAGACTTGATAGGGGAGATAAATTTCAGGCTGGTCGAGGGCGCAGACGACGAGATACAACTTAACGCCCTCCTGGCGCGTTTAGCCCTAATAGGTTCTAGGGCAGGGTAAACATGAGCGCTAGACGTATCCCCTGGGTTGAGAAGTACCGTCCGAAGAGAGTGGAGGAAGTAGCTGGGAACCCAGAGGCTAAAAAGCGCTTCATAGCTTGGCTCAACTCGTGGGTACGTGGGAAACCCAAGAAAAAAGCCTGCCTATTCTATGGCCCTCCCGGTACCGGTAAAACTAGTCTGGTGCATGCAGCGGCCAGAGAGTACAACTTAGAACTCATAGAGGCTAACGCCAGCGACGTTAGGACTTCGGAGGCTCTGAGGGCTAAGGTTTTCAGAGCTGCTACAGAGAGGTCCCTATTCGGGTACAGGGGCAGGCTGATACTCCTCGACGAGATAGACGGTATAAGTCCGAGGGAGGATAGGGGAGGCCTTGAGACGGTCAAGGAGCTGATAAACGTTAGCAGGTACCCGGTGGTGTTAACCGCTAATAACCCCTGGGATCCGAGGCTACGCACACTTAGAGAATTGTGCGAGATGATAGAGTTCAAGAAGCTCGGTAAGAGAGATATCGTAAGGGTTTTGGCGAGTATATGTGAGAGGGAGGGCATAGAGTGTAGCAGAGAAGTCCTGAGCGCTATAGCTACGCGAGCTAAGGGAGACTTGAGGGCCGCCATAAACGACCTACAATCAATAGCTGAGGGCAGAAGGAGAATTACGATAAAGGACTTAGAGATACTAGGGTATAGGGCCGAGCAAGCCGACATGTTCAGGATAGTGCGCACGGTATTAACGGCCAGGAACCCCCTCACGGCCAAGATGGTGCTAACATATCCGTCTCTAGACTACGAAATGCTGCTACAGTGGCTTAACGAGAACATACCGTACCAATACGAGCCTAGCCTCGTAGCGATTGCGGACGCCTACGACGCCCTCTCGAAAGCCGACGTCTTCCTCGGTAGAATGAAGAGGAGGCAGCAGTGGTCTCTACTTCCCTATGCGCTGGAGATGATGACCGTTGGCGTGGCGAGTGCGCGTGAAAGACCGCCATTTAAATTCGTTAAGTACAGCTTCCCGCAGCGCATCAAGTTGCTGGCTATGACTAAGAAGAGGAGAGAAGCCATGAAAAGGGTTGCCAGCCTGGTCGGGAGGGCTATACACGTATCTAGGAGGCTCGCCCTGCTGGAGGTCATACCGTTCATCAGGCTGATCTATGAGGAGAACCCTGAGATGGGGAGAAAAATACTGGAGAGCATGGGTATCAGCGAGCGGCTGTTCAAAGAAGCGTTCCCCTAGCTACTTTCTTTTTTGAGGAGGTGTTTTCTAAGTAGTCTTAACAGCTCTTCCTCTAAGACGTTCAGGGGGACTCCGGGCAGGCTTATCCTCGTAGTTCTCCCCTTGCCCTTAGACGTAGGGGTGGCTTTCAATATCCCCATGTCCTTCATTCTCTGGATGTACTCCCACACCATGGTGTGCCCCCGCGGCTCGACGTCGTACTCGTCGCATATGTCCGCGTACATATCCTCTAAGGTGCCGGTCGTGACCCAGTTTACGAATTCGTTGTTTTTGAGGAGCCTCACTAAGGCTAGGAGAAGCAGTACTTCGTGTAGCTCTAAGTACTCCAGTAAGCTCTTGGGGAACGGCGTTACCATGCTAAAAGCCTCTCTGACGTCCTCCGGTACTATCGAGCTTCTACCACGGCTCTCAGCTTTCTTACCGGCGATGAATAGTATTTCAAGCGCCATTCGGGCATCTCCGTTGCCGCCCCTGTCGTGCCCTACGAGTTCGCCTATCATGTCTGTGATTTCGTCGTCTACGGCGGATGGGTGCATGGCTCCTTCCTCTATCCTAGCCCAGAGAATGTCTATTATCTCGGCTTTACTGTATGGCTTAAACTTTATCACATAGTGGAAAAGCGTACTCCTGATAGCGCCGTCTAAGTTCAGTATCGAGAGGGGGTTCCTCATTATGAAGATTAGCGATATCCTAGGCCGCCTCTCCGGGTACGCCTCGACTAGCCTCGCTAGGTCGTAGAAGATTTCAGACTTCGGCCCTCTGGTTAGGAAGTCGGCTTCGTCTAGTACTAGAATTAACGCTTTGCCCTGGATTTCTAGCTGGTTAACTATTAGCTTCAGGACTTCCTCTTTGGAGAACCCCCTCCTGGGTATCGTGAGCCCCAGCCTCGACGCCACTTCTCTGTATATTGAGAACGGAGACTTCAAGATGTAGCAGTTAACGATAATGTATTCTATGGGGCGGGCTATCCCCCTCCTAGACCTGCACATATCCCTAATTATATCGCCGAATTTCGAGGCTATCATGGTCTTACCAGTTCCCGGAGGCCCCAGAAGTACAACTTTGACTGGCAACGCTTTCTCGTTAACTACGAAGTTCCTCATCACGTTGCCCAATTCAAGTAGATGCTTGCCTCTGTGAGGGTGTTTCTTAGGTATGTATTCCGGGTAGAGTATGCTCTCGTTTATGAATATCTTCGAAGTAGAACCGAAAACCAATCTGTACTCGCCGGTCAGCTTGTACACCCCCGGGGGGCCACTTATTATATACGTAGTCGCTATATAAGCGTTGGTTTCGACTGTTACTACACGCGAAATAACCGAAAGCCTTATCCCTCTGTCATATGAGGCCTAATGATAAGCGAGACTCCCACCAGATTTTCTATTATTTCTATGCTGAGGACGCACTTTTTATTTCTCTCTCTAAGTAGCTTTACTGCCTTCCTCCACAGACCGTCTTTATCTACTCGCGCCCCCCTTACGCTCACTCTCAGTTTTTCGCATTTAGCCCCCTTTTCGACGGCTTTCTCCAGGAGTTCTAGCGCTTTTTCTGAGGGTTTATCGGATAGCTCCCAGACTAGTAAGGGCCTGTAGCTGTGTACTCCCCTTATCGGGTACAATCTCACCAATAGGTTGACGAGATCTGTAGGGTTTTTCTCAGTGGTTAACACGAGCAGGCCTCTATACCTCGTTTTATACGCCCTCGCGCTCGGGTCATGGGGGAAGACTGCGTCCATGAGGTCTGCTAGTACTCTGTCCTCAGCGCCCGGCCTCGCCGAGACGAGGATTAACCCCCTACCTCCTTCTTCCACACTAAGTATCTCCTCAATGCTTCTTCGTCTATCTCTACCCCTATCCCCGGCTTTTCCCTCGCCTCTATGCATCCGTCCACCAGCTCCAGGGGTGGCTCTATTATGTCCCTCTCCCAGTACCTGGAGCTAGCCGATATATCATTCGGATACCCGACCTGTGGTAGAGTAGCTAGGGCTACGAGGTGCGACTTTCCCACCCCGCTCTCTAACATACCACCTATCCAGAGTCCGAGCCCCGTCTTAGCACAGAAATCGTGTATGTCTAGGCTGGGCTTGTAACCCCCTACCCTGCCCGGCTTAAGGTTCACTATTTCAAGCGAGCCTAACAGATAGCCAGCTTTGAGGTCGTGCAGGCTCTTTATACTCTCATCTAGGCATATAGGCGTCCTTAGTTTCCTGGCAAGAACCGCGTGGTCTGCTAAGTCATCGTAGTGTAGCGGTTGCTCTATCATCAACAAATTATACTCGTCGAGTCTCGCCAGCACGTGAATGTCCTTTAATGTATACGCGGCGTTAGCGTCTACTTGCAATGGTATGTCCGGGAACTCGTGCCTGACTTTCTCTACAACCTCCACGTCCCATCCAGGCTTAATCTTGATCTTTATCCTAGAGTACCCCTCATCCAGCCTCTTACCGATTATGGAAATTAGCCGCTCCACGGTCTCCTTTATCCCTATACTGACGCCTGAGAGTATGCGCCTCCTAACGCCTCCTAGATACTTATAGAGCGGTTTACTGGCGAGCCGGGCCTCCAAGTCCCAGAGCGCCATTTCAAGCCCGGCTTTAGCCATTTTATACCCTCTAACCCTGGACATGGCGTCGTAAGCTTCTCTTGCGCTGAGTTCCCTTCTCCTAAGAACCTCCGGTATGAGGTACTTCTCTAAGACTAGGACTGCTATCTCTTGGGTCTCGTAGCTGTACCAGGGCCCCTCCCCAGCCGCTACCTCGCCCCATCCCTCCTCTCCCCCTTTCTCCTCCACGCGTACCAGGAGTACGCTCCTTTCCTTAACCGAGCCGAAGCTGGTCTCGAAGGGCTCTGAGAGGCTCATCATTAAC
>CAZFWY010000015.1:0-27829 GCA_964522715.1 uncultured Thermofilaceae archaeon
CCATACCTATCACCACGCCACGTCATCTATCCATATTCTTAAGTCCAATTAAAATGTATCCTTAACGAGAGTATTGCTAAAATCAGAGAATTACATTATCTACTATAATATATAACAAGAATTGGTGCCCCGGCCGGGATTCGAACCCGGGTTCTACGGCTCGAGAGGCCGTCATCCTTTAGGCCCGCGCATGGCTGACCTGGCTAGACGACCGGGGCTCTCCTCCGCCCTTTAGTGTGATAACACTGGGTGTTTATATTGATTATGTTGGGTCGCGGCCGATCTGTGGGGGTACGCCTGTGAGAATTTCAATCTCTGGTATTTTTCTTGCGTGTGGAATTTTTAGGTACTGTTGGGGATCGTCCTTAGTATGGTGCTAGGTCTGCGATGTCTCTTATCTTCTCGCTTATGGTTTTAAGTAGGAGTATGTGGGGCTCAGGTTTTTTCTCTGAAAGACTAGATGCTACTTGGTCAAGTCTTAGGACTATGGAGTAGTCTTCGAGCCTGCCTTTTAACATGGCCTTTACGAGTCTTTCCTGCAGGGAGGATAGTGATAGAGCGTTCTCGTAAAAGTCAGGGCTTGCCCTGCCATTTTCCAGCGTCCCTCTGGCTATAGCCTCCGACAAGTCTCCTATTTCCTCTAATTCGCGGGATAGAAGCCTCATGTCCATCAGTCTGAGCCTCTCCGCTCCGCTTGTCTGAGGGTTCAGCAGTCTCGTTCTGACTTCTCTTACTGTTAGGAAGTATAGCCTGTCGAGCCTGTCGTCCATAGATATTACTCTTTCTGCGAGCTCCGAATCGCCGTTTACGAGTGATTTGGCGGCGTCTACGTACATTTCCCTCGATATCGCGTCCATACGCGCTATCAGGGATTTGAGGTTATAGCCGGGCCTCGTGAAGCACTGTATTACTAGCCTGTCCTCTCGTTCCTCTATTATTTCAAATCCTATCAGTAGTCTTTGGAGCTTCTCTATGCGCTCTACTACGCGCCTCCTGTCCGTCTTTATCCCGAGTTCGACTATCTCGTAGCCTTTTAGGTAAGCCGTCATTAAGGATTTCTCTAGCCAGGGGTTCTCCTCTATCCTATAGACTCGGGGCGAGGGGGGAGACTTCGACGTTAACAGTATTTCCAGCGCGTAGGTGTCTCGCATCCTAACCTCCAGGTAGTCTCCCGGCTTCACTCCTGCAGCCTTCACCCAGTTCTTAGGTAGGGCGATATAGTAGCTACCTCCGAGCTTTACAACTTTCCTGAGCATGCATTCTCTCACAGAAGGATCTATTATTTAACTGTTTTATCCAGCCTAAACTAGTTTAACGAACTTAAGGTTGGTGTTCCCTTAACGCTACACCGGGGTCATGGGGCTCGGCCTGGGCTTAGGGGGCTGGGAGATTGGTAGTATTGGTGGAAAGCCTAATTCTCTAGCTAGCAGCATTGCCTCGAAGATTGTGAAGTTAGTTACGGCGCTCGCTATTTCGGGTGATAGCTTGCCCTCCTTCACTCCTTTCTTGATTCTTTCAATATCCTTCGCGTCAGCCCTTACCTCGACTGCTCCTCTTAACGTTATTGTGAAGGCCGGGGGCATTGTGGATAGGTTGAAGGAGTAAGATATTGTGACTGAGTTATCTCCCCACCTCGGCTCGGCGCTGGGGAGTGTTATCTGTATGTTTATGCCGAGTTTGGGGGGTGGCTTTTCGACTAGTCTCTCGGCGTGTATGTGCGTTAACCTGACAGATACTTGCATGGCCATCCAAGCACCACTCTTAGTGTTAGGGGGGAGATATAAAATGGGTGTGAGATAATATTGTCGATGACAGATTCACGTCCTCTCCTAGGTAGAGCCGGAGAACGCGTGTTATTGCTTGGTAATGAAGCTGTAGCCCGCGGGGCCTTGGAGGGTGGGCTGGCCGTAGCTGCCGGGTACCCCGGTACTCCGTCTACGGAGGTTCTTGAGGCTTTAACTACCATTGCCCGTGAGAGAGGAATTTACGTTGAGTGGTCTGTGAACGAAAAAGTCGCATTGGAAGTCGCCCTGGGAGCTTCTATGTGCGGGGCTAGGGCTATGGCCACTATGAAACATGTGGGGCTTAACGTGGCTTCCGACACATTCATGAGTGTAGGGTACTCGGGGGTTGAAGGGGGCCTGGTAATTCTAGTAGCTGACGACCCTAACGCGCATAGTAGTCAGAACGAGCAGGATACGAGGATCTACGGGTTACACGCCTATATACCAGTCTTGGAGCCCTGGTGCCCCAACGAGGCTAAGGAAATCACTAGGTACGCTTTCGACTTCTCCGAGAAGTACGGCACGGCGGTCATAGTCAGGATGACTACTAGGGTTTCGCACACGAGGGGAGAGGTTGTTTTAGGCAAGCTTCGAGAACCTATCTGGGGGGACGGGTTTAAACGCGACCTCTCTAAGTGGGTTTTACTCCCGGTTAACGCGAGGCGCCTACACGGTGAGGCTATAAAGCGCATAGAGAGGATAAGTGAAGAGGCCCATGAGATGGCTTTTAACCGCTTGATTAGAGGGGAGGGAGACGTAGGAGTCGTAGCCGTAGGTGTCGCCTACGGCTACGTGGTTGAAGCCCTAAGAAAGCTCAGGATTAGCCCGACTGTTCTTAAGCTGTCGATCTCGTACCCCGTGCCTAGGAAGCTCGTAAAGGAACTCTTTGACTCCTGCCCTGAAGGCGTGGTAGTAGTGGAGGAGTTGGAACCTGTGGTCGAGAGCCAGGTTAAGCTTCTGTCTATGGAGTACGGGTACGGCGGGTTTGTAGCTGGTAAGACTCACCTGCCGCGCATACTTGAGCTAGATACCAGCATTGTTAGCGATGCGTTAAGTAGGATCTTCAATGTGAAGACAGGCAATGGTGTGCGCTATTCCGCGCCTGAAGGGCTTCCCCCACGTCCCCCTACCCTTTGTCCGGGGTGTGGTCATAGGGCTGCCTATTACGCCTTGAAGATGGCTTCCCTGAGGGAGAAGGTTAAAGGGGTTTATCCCGGCGATATCGGGTGCTACACCCTCGGGTTTTTCCCCCCGTTTAGGCTTGTGGATACTTCTTTCTGTATGGGTTCCGGGCTCGGCGTGGGGCTCGGAATATCGAGGGTCTCAAAGAATGAAGTGGTTGTAGCCACTATGGGTGACTCAACGTTTTTCCATGCCGGCATACCTGCCCTAATAGACTCTGTGTATAACGAGCACTCAGTCGTCCTCCTCGTTATGGATAATAGTGTTACGGCTATGACTGGGCACCAGCCTCATCCTGGTACTGGTACTGATCCTTGGGGAGGTAAAAGGCGAGCTATCAAGATAGAGGACATCGCGCGCGCAGTTGGCGTTGAGTTCGTTAAGGTAATCGATCCCTACGACGTTAAGGGAATGGTAAGCGCCTTGAGGGAGGCTATGAGAAGGGCTAGGGAGAGGAAGGGGCCCGCAGTAGTAGTGGCGAGGCATCGTTGTGCGCTTTTAGAGTATAGAGAGAAGGTTAGGCGAGGCGTGGAAGTACATGCATACGTCGTAGACCCAGAGAAGTGCGTTGGCTGTGGAATATGCGTTAATATGTTCGGATGCCCAGCTATCACCATGAGTAAGCGCGGTAAGGCTGAAATTATGGAGTACCTGTGTGTTGGTTGTGGTGTGTGCGCGGAGGTGTGTCCTCATGGGGCCATCAGGGAGAAGAGAAGGTAAGCTCATACTTACAGGGGTTGGCGGCCAGGGGCTAATAACTATGGGAAGGGCTTTAGGAGAAGCTCTGCTCCTCGAGGGGTATAAGGTTCGTATAGCCGAAGTCCACGGCTTAGCTCAGCGGGGCGGGTCAGTAGTCGTACATGTCAAGTATAGCGAGGACGAGATAGGCCCTACTGTGAGCCCGGGAGAGGCTGACGCCGTAGTAGCGCTGGAGATTATAGAGGGGGCTAGGGCTTTGACCTTCCTAAAGGAGGGGGGGCTGCTGCTCCTTAACGATATCCTCATACCTCCTGTAGGTGCTAAGCAAGTACTGGAGAAAGAGGAACTGTTAAGCTTCCTGAGGAAGAACGGAGTCAGGTACTCTCTAGTGAAAGCTACCGAGAAGGCAAGAGAGGTGGGTTCAACCCTGTTTACTAACGCCGTTATGCTTGGCGTAACGTTCGAGGCAGGCTTAATACCCGTGTCAGAGAGGAACATGGAGTTCGCCGTTAAGAAGGTGTTTAGAAGGAAGACCGAGCTGAATTTAGCCGCGTTCAAGGAAGGAAGAAAGCTCTGGCGAGAGAAGAGATGACTGAGAAGAATAAGTGCGGTTTTTTTACAAAGTGTTTTAGCAGGCGGGGAGTGAACCTATAGATTAACCCAGCCTGCCTATCCATGTCTCCCCATCTAACCGCCTCCTCCTCAAAGCCCTCCTCAATCAAGACTCTCATCAGAGTCTCCAACTCCTTATCGCTAAGGTCATTGAGCACCTTTCTTAGCGCTAGCATGGCCCTTACCTCCCTGCCGTAGGTCTTCCACCAGGTAGACGTGTACCTTTCTAAGCTAAGCCCCTCCTCGAGGTACTCCGCAGTTACCTTGGCAGCTATCCTGGCTGTGTCCCTAGCGAACGCTAATCCCCCGCCAGTCGTCGGCTTGGTCTGCCCAGCAGAGTCTCCTAGGACGATTGCAGAAAGCCTCGTAAATTCTTTTAACGGGCCCCCTGTGATGACTGCACCTCCAATGTAGGAAATTACCCTGGCGCGGTTCACTCTTCCCCTTAGCGCGTCGTATTTGTCTAGTAACCATTTCAGGGCTGGCAGAGGGTTGGGTGCGGTTACCCCTATTCTGACCGCGTCCCCTCTTGGCACTAACCACCCAAAAAGACCTGAGAAGGCCTTGTTGGAGAGGTATACTTCGACCATGTCTTCTTCGTGGTCTACTCCTTCAATGTCCACCTGAAGCGCCGGTATTATTCCGCGCGGCACTAAGAACCCAGCTAGCCTCGGAAAACTCCTGGCTGCACCCGTGGCCACAGCGACTACTTCTGCCCTCACGACATGGTTCTTAAACAGTATTTTAGACTGTGTGCGGCCTAGCGAGATTGATAATGCTTTCTCCTTCCTTAAGATGGCTACTTCGCTCTCCTCGGCCAACTCCGCCAAGGAGGAGTCTAAGACTTTCCTATCTACAACCACGGCGACATGACTCTTTGCTCTAACTATTATTCTCTTCTTGCCGCTCGGCGAGTAAATAACCGCGCCCTTTATCCTGGATAGAACCGCGCGTTCAGAGAAAGGCAAGCTTTTCAATGTGTTTACGCTAATTAACCCCGCACAGTGTTCGGGCTTCCCTATTCTCTCGTGTTCCTCGAAAACTGCGGACGGAATAGAGAGTTTTGACAGCTCTATCGAGTAGAGCAGGCCGTAGGGCCCGCCCCCTATTACTGCTACCTTCGCTGATTGGGCGTGCGTCATAATAGGTCGGGGTTTTGCCTCAGTAGGTACCTTAGGTAGTCTAGGGCTTCCTCTCCAAGCCTAGCGGTGAGGATGGCGTTGTCCCCTCTCACTTTGCTCAGGATAGCCCTTAGCAGGCTCTTAGGAGTCCTCCCGTTATAGGTTCGTTTAAGGCTTTCCAGATCTTCTAGTACTGTTTTCGAGGGCTTCACCACGAATTTGCTTAGTAATAACCACCTCCCCTCCACTTTTCTCATGAGTTTCGCATAAGCTTCTCTCCCATATCTAGTCAGAGAGTAAGTGTCTACTAAGCTTCCCTTTACGACTTCTAGCTCTCTCTGAATAAGGCCATCTCTAATTAGACTTGTGAGGGCTTTGCGGACTCTGGGAGAAAATGGCGTTAAGAAAAGCGGCCTTACATCGAAAGGCGCCAGAGGATATAGGAAGAATATTACGTGGAAAACGTGCTCCCCTATAATTGGCGCCTGCCCGTCGAGTCCTAGTAGCAATATTATCCATTCTCTCTCGTCTAGCTCTACCCAGTCTATCCCCGCCTTGTCCAGAACTTCTCGTTTCCAGTCTTCTACCAAGACCCTTACCCTCATGCGCGAATGTAAAGGTGTAATAAAAAAGTCGCGGATTAAGCCTTTAGGACGATAACGCCCGCCCCCCTATGTATTAAGCGTTTAATTATCAGCACTACCGCTATTACTACTAGTAGTACCATGAAAGCTAGAGCGAGGGAGGGGGTTACTGCGAAACCGCCAATTAAGAAGAGTACATCTGTTCTTACCGATAGATAAACGGGGCTTACCCCGTAAACTTTTAGCTCGCGCCGCGCCTCTAAGCCGCCTATCCTCGCTATAACCGTGTACTCGCCCTCCCTAACGAGGGGAAATACGGCTTTTCCGTCTCTACCCGTGTAGGCCGCCGACTCCTCGCCAGAGGATGATTTAAAGACGACCTCCGCCCCGGGTATCGGGGTGCCCAGGTATGAAAGAACTTTAACCGTTACTTTGTAGAACGGTAACGAGAACACGTATTCCCGCCGTTTCGACACATCTATTTCGCATGAGTATAACTTCGTACCGTTTCTGAGTATCTCAACAGTGTACGTACCGTAAGGCAGTGGGGGTATTTCGACCTCACCGTTTACCCCTTTACCCTCGAAGATAACGGAGCCGTTTATCGACTTCACCCTTAAGACAAACGTGTTTATAGGCGTAGCGTCTGCCATCAGTACCCTTACCTTTATTCTCCTCGCATTGCACCTCAGCATCAAATGCATATCCCTGTATAGGTTTACGACTTCGCGAGCAACTTCAACACCCATATACTCTACGCTAAGCACGTAAGCGCCGGGCGGCAACCCTCTTATCTCCGCAATCCTATCAACTTTTACTGATATTTTTCTTAGCGCCTTATACAGATAAAGTGTCGCATTTCTCAGGGGTTTCCCATCGCTATCTAAAAGCTCAACATATAAGTCGTAGAGTTCAACGGGTAGGACTGCTCGCGGTGGCAGGCTTAAGATCTTGTACTCGCCTATTAGGTCTCCCTCAGGCGTGAGCACTCTAACGTGAAGGGGCGAAGTGAGAGGGGGTGTAACCGTTATTTTCCTCTCCCCCTCAACCTTCCCGTTTTCCGTGCTCGCTTGTATCACCAGGCTTTCAAGTCCCTCTCCCAGTTCCAGGGTAACCGGTGAGACAGTCCACGAAATCTCTGCAACCTCCGTTACATTTACTATCCGTGGGTTGGAGCGGAGGAACCTCGCCAGGAATAAAAGTGGGAGCTCGGTTACGTTGAGAGAACTCCCTACCTCAACCGATGCGAAACCTGGCGCGTTTACATAGGCTACTGCTGGACCTACGATCTCCGACCCGATTACCGGGCGGTAATATATCGGCGTGTAGATTAAGCTTAGAACGTCGCCCTCTACGGTGAGTTTCTGCGCGTGAGTTAGGTATACGTACTCTTTAGCCTCTATCTCCCCGACAGCCGTCTGTATTTTGTGCATGCTGGAATTAAGTAGTGATATGGGCCCGTTAACGTCGAATTTCGGGGGTTTGCCTCGCGTTAATACGCTTATAATTACTCCCCATACATTCCACTCTCCCTGTGGAGTTAACGTGATGTTCCCTCCTCCGTAAACCTCTACTCTGCTGCCTAACTGTAAGAGGTAGACGGGTGTCTTAGGCTCCGCCTTTCTGAAGTAGATTATGAGTAGCCCTGCCTTACCAACTTTTATGTATGCATAGTCCTCTATTATGACATAGCTCGCATCTTCTCCCTTGACTCTAAGCGGCTTAAAGGGGGATAACGAGTCGACCCGAATCTCTACTTCATGTACGTCTTTGGGAATGTCTAGCGTAATTTTAAGGTCATCGCTTAGTGGGATGTATTTCGTAGTGATACCAGTTACACTATGCATTCTCACCTCTATGTAAACCAGGGTCTTTCCCTGACTCTCAGGTTGCGCGGAAGCCGAGCTGTAGCTCGCTAGACAAGCTATGCAAAATAATGTAACTAGTAGCATCGATATACGGGGCCACGCCTCTCTCATGTTCACGATACGCCTCCTAAGCTGGTGATTACTTTTCCCCTTAGGAGTTATTACGAGTGCTTCTCAGAGATTAGAGTGAGTTCCTCCTTAAAGAGCTTTGAACCTTAAGTTAATGTGATGATACGTTAAGTCATATAAGTGTCCGCCGAGTCAGCAAGGCACGGGTGATAGATGTGGCTATGGAGGAGGAAGGGCCGAGTAAGACCTTAATCCTTCTAACCATAATTCCGCCCGTGATCTTCTACGCCGTATTCCGCCTAACGGACAACTTCAGCGTAGAGCCTAAACTACCAGTACTGTACCACGCAATAGTCCCACTTATACTACTGTTAATGAGCCTTGTAGCCTCTTTCATGGGGTACACGGCTGCGAGAGACGAGGAACCCGAGTGGGGTTGGCGCCTTCCTTACAAGGTTTTACAAGCACTACACATAGGCTACCTATTCATAGCTCTAATCCTGGTGGTCTTCGTAGTTACAATGTACTTCCTGCGCTAAAGTCCAGCCTCACGTAGCTTCCGTAGTTCCTCCCTGCAGTCTCTAAGATCTGCACGTAACCTCTCATTTTCTAACCTTAAGTCCTCCACCATCCTTTCTAATTCCTCCAACCTTGAAAGCTTAGCTTTTAGGGAGTTCTCTCTGGATTCTAGCTCGAGTCTCCTCGCCTCTAGCCTTCTACGTAGCTCAACCAATGCGCTCTCTTTAGCCGTAAGAGTCCTTTGATATCCTGTTAACTCCCTTTCTTTATCGAGCAGTCTTTTTTCCCACTCTATGAGCCTGCGCTCCTCATCCATCAGCCTGCGTTTAAATGGTTCAAGTTCGTCTCTTATTACGCGTTCACGCCGAGCTATTTCTTCCTCTATTTCTTTCAGTTGCTTCCGGCGCTCTTCAAGCTCAGCTTCTAACTCCTCCATTTTAGCGACTAGGCGGGAGACTTTCTCCTCTTTCTCGGCTAGTTCTTTCTCCTTTTGATTTAATTCTTCCAGCCTTGCTAGGTATTCTTTCTCTCTTTTGGTTAGATCCTCCAACATAGCGACGAGCTTAGCCTCTCTCTGGGATACGGCCTCCTCCCTCTTTTTCAGCTCCTCCTCTTTCTTAGTGAGCTCCACTCTTAAGCTGTGCAGTCTTTCAGCCTCGGCCATTAGTCGGGCCTTCTCAACCTCTATTTTTTCGGCTTCCTTCCTTAATCGTTCAATGTACTCTATTTCTTCTAGCGTCTTCTTCTCTAGCTCTTCAACTACGCTTTGTATTCTCTGGAACCTTCTTTCGTAGCCAGCTTCAGCCTCTTTTACAATGTTAGACAGGTTATTCATTCTCTGATCTATGTCTTGGATGAGAGTCTCCCTAAGCTTACCTAGAGCTGTTACCAGCTCTCCGTGTTTATCTAATAATTGTTTTAGATTGTTGAGCATGGAGGTGAGAGCGGCTGCATCCTCGGGTAGTCTCTCTAGCTTAGAGATACTGCTTTCTATGCCCTTTACCAAATCTGCTGTTTGGTTTACAAGTTCGTCTGACTTTCTTACTATCTCCTCTACATTCTCCGCGTGTTTATGTAGTACGGATACCAGGTCAGAAAGTATGCTCCTTTGTTCCTCCATCGAGGTAGTTAGTTGGCTCTGAAGAGAGGCTATGTTCTCGCTCACTATGTTTCCTACTTTCTCTAATATGCTGTCTAAGCTCGCCTTGATTTCAGCTGTTGCTGAATCTACTTTAAGTAAAACGTCTTCCAGCGTTACTTCTTCGCGTTTTCTGCGCCAGATAGACATTACCTGCTAGCACCCCGTTTAAACCCCTGTTAGTCGATATAATAGTTAACCCGTAAGAATGTAGTAGCTAATATTTACCTTTCCTGTCTTTTCCCGCTCGTTAAAACGTTTTCTAGGTACGTGATCCTGGAGGAGAGATCTGCCACCATAAGTTCTAGCTCTCTCACTCGGGCGCTCATGTTCTCGCTGAATTCGCTTATGCTGGATGATAGGTCTCGTAAGAAGAGCTTTGTTTCCTCCAGGGTGGTTTTTAGAAGGAGCATCTCCGATTTTAACTCGTTAAGTGAATCCACGTTGAGAGACGAGAGCTCGTTTATGGAAGTCCTGAGAGTTGAGATTTCCGCGGGCAGTTGTCGCTGTACGTCGACTGTTTTTTCCACCTCCTCTTTGAACTTTTCGATGAAAGCGTCTACAGATAGCTTTATTTCTCGTTCTAGCCCTTCCGCTAATCCCCGCATTTTTTCGATTTCTCGCCTTAACTTCTCGCGCTCCTCCTCCATCGTTACTATAGACCTCGAGATTATCTGCTTGAGGTCGTTAACCGTCTCTCTGAGCACGTAGATATTCTCGTTTAAGGTGTCAACAGACACTTTTAACGCCGCTAAGCCCTCGTATAGCCTCTTAACGGCTAGCATTAACATGTTAACTCTGTCTTCTCCGTACTCGACTATCTCCACGTCCTGCGACATTACTTACACCTTGTGTAATCTAGCCTCATGATAGTATTTGAGTGTGTCCTGTAAAAAGAGGGGCTTATAACGCCTCTTATAAAGTTACGCTCTTGTGGCTGGTGTGCGTGGTATGGTTGCCTCTAGGAGGGGTGCAGCGGGTGGCCTGGTTGGAGCTTTGGTGGTTATCTCCGGCGCGCCCCCGCCCAACCCCCATTCAACCAGCCCTAGCAAACTTACGAACAAGCCAACCACTTAAAACAACTACAAGAGCGTAAAGTTATACACCGAGAATCGTGGCTAGTAACCCTCCAGAGGGAGGAAGTAGCAGGTTATCCTCGGGAGCGTACGCCTCCACAAGGGTTAAGGCGAGAGACATTATCGAGGCTCTATAGAAGTCTACTCCTAGCAGCATGAGAGTTAATGTATATACTATGAAAGCTGCAGAGGAGCCTTCTAACGTGCTCCAGCTGTAGGGGAGATTGTGCTGGGGATGTTTGAGTTCGGCTACAAAGGCAGAGGTAGTGTCTATGATTAATAGGGCTAGAACCCCGTAAAGCGTTTTAGAGCCAAAGAGGACTTCGGAGACTAAGACTCCCGTGACTCCGTGTGTTATCCCTATATACCCCCCTCTCTGCTCGTAGTTTCTCTCCATCCTCCTCATCTGCTCCTCAAAGCCCTCCTCTATCCTGGTCAGTAGCTCTTCTAGGGCTTGTATGTTCTTAGCTAGGCTGTTCGGGGCTTTTTCAGCGAATTTATTGATTAGACGCCTCCTTCTCTCCCTAAGGGCCTCTTTAATCTCCGAGGTTATCAGAGGCTTCTTCAGAAGCGCTGCGTTTATAGTAGTTACGAACAGGGCTAAGACCGCGAAGAACTCTACTCTCGGCGTCTCTTCATAGATGTACGGTAGTAGCAACGCTAGGCATAAGGCGAAGTGGAGTATCTTACGTTCTATCGTCGGAGATAGGTTGCTTAGGGTTTTCATAGAGAACCCTTTAGTTTCTCTTGCAACTAACTTATAAAAAGCTGAGGCGTTCAATGCGTGTATCCCTGGGAGCGCTTGAGAGGATGATAACGTGTACGGGGTTAGGGTTTCGGAAGCTATGAAAAGCCGCGTATGTACCGTTAAGGATTATACGTCCGTAGGTGACTGCATTAAAGTCATGGCTATCAAGGGATTTAGGCGTCTCCCCGTGGTGGATGAGGATAAAACCTTACTAGGCATAGTTACTGCGACCGACGTGATCAATTACTTCGGCGGAGGAGGTTACTACGGGATAATCGAAGTTAAGTACAAGGGAGGTTTCAAAGAAGCTCTAAGAGAACCCGTATCCTCCATAATGACCAAAGGGGTCGTTAAGGTAGGCCTAGAGGACGATTTAAGCATCGTCCTGGAGAAGATGGATAAGTTTAAGGTCGGGGGCCTACCCGTAGTCTCCGACAATAATAAGGTTCTCGGCATAATAACGGAGATGGACGTGCTCTCGCTACTTATAGAGAAAGCAAGCAATGACCTAAAGGTTGGAGACGTCATGGTAAGAGACGTGGTTACGATAGACGGCTCAGAATCTTTAAAGAAACTGGCGAAGAAGATGATAGACTGCGGCGTGCGTAAGCTCCCGGTGATCCTAGACGATGAGGTTATAGGCGTGGCTTCTACAATGGACGTCGTCAGATACCTTGCAAGCTCTGAGCCCTTCCGACATACAGTCTTAGGCCTGGTGGAAGAGGTTATGAGCGTGAGGGTCATTGATATAATTCAACCTGGCGTTGTTAGCGTAGATCCTTCTACAGATATCAGAAAAGCCTACGAGATAATGGTCGAGGAGGGTGTGGACTTTCTAATCGTAGTAATAGCCGGTAAGCTTAGAGGTATAGTTACTGAAAGGGATCTGCTTTCCGCATGTATTAAATGAGCTGAGAAAGGTGGCTATATATCGACTACTCCTTCCTCGGATATTAGGAATACCACTTCTTTCTCAGCGTGCTTGGGGCTGTCTATTATTCTCGCTATTCTCTTGCCTTCCTTGCCCTTCCTTATCCATATCCTATACGTACAACCGTGGGCGACAATATTCCCCCCCGCAGGCCTTAATGGATTGCCGAAGAACACGTCAGGCGCTGCAACTACCTGGTTAGTCACTACCACAGCTACATCGTATACGCTCGCTATGCGCATTAGCTGACTTATGTGACGATTTAATTTTTGCTGTCTAGGGGCTAGGTTCTCTCTGCCCGGATACTCAGCCCTGAAGTGGCCTACCAAACTGTCGATTATTAGGAGCTTTATACCGTGCTCCTCAATTATTTTCTTGGCTTCATCAACTATTAACATCTGATGATCGCTGTTGTATGCCCTCGCGTATACTATGCGTTCTAAAGCCTCGTTTGGATCTAACCCTCTATACTCAGCTATCGTAACTATACGCTCCGGTCTAAAAGTCCCCTCAGTATCTACATAGAGGGCAGAGGAATTAAGCCCCCCGCGAGACGGGGGTAGCTGAACCATTACGGCGAGCTGATGGCATAGCTGTGTTTTACCGGCCCCGAATTCTCCTATGAACTCTGTAATAGCCTGAGTTTCTATACCTCCATCTAATAATTCGTCGAGCGCTTTAACCCCAGTAGATATTATGGCTATAGACTGCCTCCTTTCATAGTACTCCTTCGCTGTAATGAAGAGTTTACCACCTATCAACTTCTGGGCTTGTTTAATTAGCCTTAAAGCCCTTTCCTCAGACCCTATAACCCTAGCTAATTCGTGCGCAGAGGCGAAGGCTATATCTCTGAGACTGTAAAAACCAGCGTTCCTAAGTTTCTCCGCTGTTACGCGTCCTACGCCTTCTAGATCCTCGAGATCGTATTCTAGGTGGCTAGGCGTGGGTGGGACTACTTCTTCCTCTTCTATGCCAGCATGCTCGCGGAATATCTCGTCGTACTCCTTGCTTAGGTCTACCTCTTTGACACTGGTCTTCTTTCTCCTAGGCACCGGATACACCTCGTGTGCTTCGCCTATGGAAAAGTACTTAAAGGTTTCGGATTTAAAACGCCGAAAGTAATCTCTAAGAAAGCTTTTACGTATCAACAGGGGGGATCACAGGCTAGAAGTACTTTTGAGGCGGGGAGCGCGATGGTAGAACTTACGAAAGAGGAGGAGGAAATTCTCGACGGATCTCTAGGCGAAGCTTTAGCCGAGGCCATGAAAGTAGTAGTGAAGGTTGGAGAGGCATTAGAGGCCGAGAAGCTGGTACCCATATCTCATGCCCATGTCTCGGGGATTTCCTATAAAAACATAGGTGAAGCTGGGCTTGACTTTCTATCGTCATTAGCGGAAATGGGGGCCAAAGTTATGGTTCCCTCAACAATAAACCCCGCAGTAATGGACGTAGAGAAATGGAGGGAGATGGGCGTAACCGAGAACGTCGCGGAGAAACAGAGAGCCATTCTAAACGCTCTCAAATCTATGGGGTTTAAATTAACGTTGACATGTACCCCTTACCTATACGAGAGAGTAAAGAGAGGGAGCCAGGTGGCGTGGGCCGAGAGTAATGCCGTTCTTTACGGGAATAGCGTCTGCGGTCTTATGACTAACAGGGAAGGTGGTCCCCTGGCGCTCATGGAAGCCTTGGTGGGTAGGGCGCCCTACACAGGGTATAGGCTTAAGGAGAGGAGGAAGCCTGATTTCGTTTTAGACGTGTGTAGTATAAGGGATAAAATAAGGGATAAATTCCTTTATCCGGCGCTTGGATATTATCTGGGTTTATCCGCTAGCGAGTACACGCCCGCAATACGGGGACTTAGACCTGAAGACCTTACGAATGAAAAACTTAAAGCCATGTTAGCCGCCGCTGGGGCGTCGGGTTCTCTAACTTTCGTACATATCGAGGGGCTTGCCCCTCAGGTTCCCGCCGAGTCCGTCCAAGTCGAGAGGCCAAACATAAGTGACCTGTTATCTTGTCTACCGGCTCCTTTTTCGGACGAAGGAGACGTATTGATGGGGTGTCCTCACCTCTCTCCCTCTGAGCTGGCGTGGCTAGCGGAAATAGTTTCTAAGTACGGTAAGCCTAAGCGCCGCGTAATTGTCTTCTCAGCTCGCCAATCCTTGAGGTATGCAAGCCACGCGATAAGACTTTTAAGAAGCATGGGCATCGAAGTGTACTTCGACACATGTATGGTAGTAGCTGACCTACACGCTATGGGTGTCAGCGAATGTACAGTGGATTCCGCAAAAGCCGCTTATTACCTAGCCAGCCAGGGTTACGATGTAAGGCTATTCTCGCGGAGAGATATTAGGAGAGTGCTTTACGGGTGAAATTTTATGAAAGTTATCCGTGGGAGAGGGCTTGCAGAGGGCGAGGGTGAGGGGCCAGCATTAGTGTCGCCAGCTCCTATTTCATTCTACGGGGGGGTTGACCCGGAGAGTGGCATCGTTCGAGAGAGGGGGCATCCCTTAGAGGGGGCTTGTATAGCGGGCAAGGTACTAATCTTCCCGAGGGGGAAGGGGAGCACGGTAGGCTCTTACGTCTTACTCTCCTTGGCTAGGCGGGGAAAGGCCCCTTCAGCTATAATTAACCTTGAAAGCGAGCCGATAATAATAATCGGGTGCATACTCTCCGGAATACCCCTGGTGGACAGGCCTAATAGAGATGTGACGAAGGAGATTAAGAATAATGTGTACGTTAGAGTTAAGGTGCAGGGGAGGAACGGCATCATAGAGGTGCTAGAATGAGAAGTTTGGAGGATATAGCCGACGAAATAAGGGCGTGCAGGAGATGCCCTTTATGGACTCATAGAACTAACGCCGTGCCCGGCGAAGGCAATCCTAATGCAGAAATAATGTTTATAGGAGAAGCCCCGGGCAGAAACGAAGACCTCCAAGGACGGCCTTTTGTAGGCGCTGCAGGGAAACTATTAACGGAGCTGCTGAGCAGCATAGGCTTAACCAGAGATGAAGTCTACATTACCAATGTGATTAAGTGTAGGCCACCTAACAACAGAGATCCCAAGAAGGAGGAGATAGAGACTTGCTCGCAGTACCTCGACGAGCAAATAGCACTAATCAAGCCAAAGATTATCGTCACATTAGGGAGACATAGTACGCGGTACATTTTGGAAAAAGCGGGGTACAAGGTTAAATCAATAATGGCTATTAGAGGGAAAGTACACGAAGTTGTGTTTGGAGATTTAAGGGTTAAGGTTCTCCCTACCCTGCACCCAGCAGCCGCGTTGTATAACCCAGCTTTAAGGAGTCTGCTGGAGAAAGACTTCCAGCTACTCATGTCCTTAGCTAAGAAGAAAGCCCTTGGTCAGGTAAGCCTCGACGAATACTTATAGTACGCTGTTCATATAATCACGTGTCCGCCAGTATATCTAGGAGAGAGAGAATCAGGAAGCGCGCTAAGAAGATAAAATCCCTCATAGAGATGCTAGATGACGTGAGGGCCGGCTTCTACTCAGATCTGGATAAGATAGAGGACCTCTTTAAGGAACTTAAACTAAAGGACGCCCCTTACAGGCCTAGTAGCGTCTTGAAGAGCGCCAAAGCAATTCTTCAATTACCTCAGAAGAGCCCCGAATACCCTCGCCTGAAGAAGCTGGGAAGATTCGCAACTTACCTCTTATTTATAGGCCTCGCAGGCTTAGTGATCGCGACGTTCGTGCTAATCTTGAACTTAAGCTACTACATCTATCTTGCAATAATCACGGCAGTACTGGTCGTAATCAATATATCATATTTCACTAAGGTCTATATAAGCCAGAAAATAGTTAAAATATACTCCGAGCGCGAAAACGAGTTTGAACATCACGGAGAGACCATTAAGACCATGATAGAATACCTCCTCCTAAAGTATAGGGACGAGGTTAGAAAGCTAGGCCTCGACCCTCGACACGTCAACCTTAAGCTCAGGCATTCTGACTATAAGGGACTTATCGTTAAAGAGAAACCAGGATTCTTCAGCGCCAAGTATACCTTAACATATTCAAGGTAGCTACTTTTTACCCAATTTTTGGGCGCAGTCCTCGCATACGATGGCCGCCCCATCTTCTACGGAACAATCTCTACAAACCAGCCTACCACATACCTTACAGTAACCCACCGATAGCTGTCTATTACATAGGCGGCATAGAGTCTCCAGACATACAATACATATTGCGCGTTCGGGAACGTAGTGTCTGCTACATACAGCACGCCTACATATACTGCAAGTCTCCTCTGAGGGAGCTCCGCATATCTCGCAGGGTAACATTTTCACCCCAATCACTACGCTATGGAGCGTCATAATGCCTTTATAAAGGGGTTCGTTTGAAATAGGTTAAAGGTGGTTTCATTGCCTATTAGGGTTGATGCCGTAGATAAGAGGATATTAATCTTTATGAGTGCTTTGAGAACGCCCTTAGAAAAGAAGGACATGCATAGGATGGTATACGAGATGCAGAGCAGAGGTGTAAGGTTTGGTTTTGAGTTTATTGGTAAGCCCCCGTTCTCTGAAGAGCTGCAACGCAGAGTTGACCGGCTGGTTAAAAAAGGCTACCTACAGGAGGTGCTCCTCGTAAAGCCCGAATACTTCAAGCTGTATTCTACTTACTACTTAATTACCGAGAGGGGAGAGAAAATAGCTAAGAGAATGGATGTAGATAAGAAGGATATTAAGAGGATAATCGACTACGTAGAGGGGATCAAGTCGAAAAAGACTTCTCAAGAATCAGGGGGATAAAACCGTACTTAGATATTGTTTCAACGTCACTCTTAGACATGTTTAATAGCTCCTTATTGAAAAGCACGTATTCCGCCTCTATAACTGCTTTACCGTCGTTATTCACGCCCCAGAGCACATGTACGCGCTTATCCTTAGAGAATAGCCTCATTAACGCGCAGAGTTTATCCCCGACTACGTTTGGATCGCAGGAGAACAGGAGTTCGCTGAACGGCACTATCAGACCGTCCTGCTTAGTTCCGTAGTACTCTATAATCTTGTCTTTAGATAGGAATAAGACCTTGCTGTGTATCTCTCTCAGTTTCTTCGAGAGGGCGTTGAGCACTATGCGCTCCACGAAGTCGTTATACGCCTCTTTATTAGCGATCGTGTTAAGCGGTATCCTTACGTGTTCTCTTAGTACGACTCTGTCCTCTTTCCACATAGTTACTTTAACTTTTATCTCAGAGAACTCCTTTGGCAGGCGCTCAAACCTGAGATCTCTCTTGTTAGCGCACTTCCTGCACACTGTCCAACCGGGGGGCAAGTGTACCTTCCTGCCACAGCTACTGCAAACTCTCCATGAACCATTTAAGAAGAACCATCTAATTCTGACGTGGTTGTTAGAGTCGAAAGTCATTAAGCAATAATTTCCTATGTACTGGCCGTTCTTAGCCACCCTATCCAGCCTAGCTATGTTAACGTACAGGATATCGCCTATTCTCCACTCAACGCCACCATACGTGTGGCTATGACCGAATATGTGGACTATCGGTTTATACCTAGCTACTAAGTAGTTTATTTCAACAAGACCAGAATGAAGTGCTTGTTGCGGGGCTTCTAAGCGCTTACCCTTATCCATTATGCTGAAGGGAGGGTAGTGAGTAACTAGTATTATTGGGGCATCGTTACACACCGGAAACGGCTTCATTCTCCTACCATGGCCGACCAGGAGATAGTCGCCTATTTCGACAGGCCCGCTCTCCTCCAAGTCGATGGCTTCCGCGACGCTGTGTCGAGGCAGATTAACGTCCCAGTTACCTTTAACATAGAAAACGGGCTTTTTAAATACTGAGAGTGACTCCATTATTCTTAGGAAGACTCGTGGCTTCTGGGGGTTGTTTATGTCGCCCGCTATAACGATAGCGTCGAAGAAAAGCCTCCTCCTAATGACGTCTTTAACGAAGAATTCGACGATATCCGCTTTCCCATGTACGTCGGAGAAGCACAATATTTTCAAGTTACCCACCGCTACGCCACGACGTGTACTTGGGAAATATAGTGAGAAAGGGGTATTTAAGCCGTATTTGTTCGAAATATTAAAGTTCGGAGGGCTTTAAATGAGCAAGAGCATCAGTATTATAATTCCGACTATAAGGCACGAGGACGCTAAGCCTGCAGTACAAGCTCTTTTACATCAGATACATCCACCGGAAGAGGTGATAGTAGTTGAAGACGGAGATAAAGATGAAATAGTAAAAATAGATGAAGTAAATAAAGTAAAGATAATATGGGCGAGAGTTAGGAGAGGAGGAGGAGCTAATCGAGCGCGAAATTACGGTATCAAGATATCTAGGGGAAGCATCATTGCATTCATAGATTCGGATTGCTTACCGCCATCTGACTGGACTTATAGAGTGGTCAAACTCATAAGTAGAGAGGATATTGACGCTGTTGCAGGGAGCGTTAAGGGCATTAATAGTTATAACTTCTTCGCACGCTTCCAGGAAAACTCATTATTATGCCCCGCACCTCGCTATAAAAAAGAAAAAGTGTTAGTAAGCGATATGGGCTTAACCCTAGTCGTAACAGCTAACTTCGCAGTTAAGAGGGAATCGATAACTCGTACGGGCTTCTTTGACGAGAAATTCTATAGGTATGGGAGCGACGACACTGACTTAGTTCAGAGATTGTTGAGAAGAGGGTGTAAAATACTGTGCTCGCCAGAGCTGGTAATGTACCACGAGAACAGGAATAGCCTCCTTAAACTGTTAGTTCGATACTACGAATACGGTAGGGGCTTCCCGATTTTCAGGGCTAGACACGGTAAGGCAAAGTTCTCGCTAGTAGTATCCCTTGGAGCGTTCGCTCTAGCTGCGGCTTACGTAGCATGTCTAGTCTCTTTAATCTTAGGTAAGGTATACGATGCAGTGTTAGCGCTGAGTTCACCGCTACTATTCCTATGCGCATTTCATTTCTATTGGTTTGTGAAAAAGCCAAAACTGGAAAGACTGCTGTATCCTTTCATCGACCTCTTCATCGCAACCTCCGCGCTAATAGGTATAATAGTGGGAGAACTCAAGGAGAGAGTGAACTTTTTAAAGACCGGGTAGGAAGAAAATGTAGTAGCCCCGGTAGCTTAGTGGTTAGAGCGGCGGCCTCGTAGGTATGCCCGAGAAAGCCGCAGGTCGCGGGTTCGAATCCCGCCCGGGGCTCTAGTTCTCAAGCTTCTTAACCAGGAGTTAATTGTGTAGAGTCAGGCTATGGATATAGCCGTCTTATGGTTCTGGGGAAGGGTATCGCATCTACTATGTTGTCTAAGCCGCATATCCACATAACTAACCTGTCTACCCCTAGCCCGAAGCCAGCGTGGGGTACGCTTCCGTAGCGCCTCAGGTCTATGTACCACTCATAATCTGCGGGGTTGAGGCCGAACGCCTTAATTTTCTCGATTAGCTCATCTTTGTCCTCTATCCTTTCACCGCCCCCTATTATCTCCCCATAGCCCTCGGGGGCTAGGAGGTCTGCTGAAAGCGTTACTTTGGGGTTAGATGGATCGTTTTTGTGGTAGAAGGCCTTCGTAGATACGGGGTATCCGTAGACGAAGAATGGCTTATCGAACTCTCTCGTCAGTACGCTTTCCTCGTCTGCGCCGAAGTCCTCCCCCCACTCCATGGGCAGTCCCTTACTTCTGACAATTTCTACAGCCTCATCGTAAGTTATCCTGGGAAACGGGGGTTCCACGTTCTCTAGGATTGAAGTATCCCTGCCTAAGAGCTTTAGCTCCTCGGGGTTCTCCTCTAATACCTTTCTCACGACGTAGGATACGAGTTCCTCCTCAACCCTAAGTATGTCCTTTAAGTGCGCCCAAGCGAGTTCGGCCTCGGCGTGCCAGAACTCCGTTAAGTGTCTCCTAGTCCTACTCTTCTCCGCTCTGAACGAGGGCGCTATTGTATAGACCTTCTCTAGGCTGTAAATTAGGGCTTCTAAGTAGAACTGGGAGGACTGCGTCAGGTAGGCCTTCCTCTTCTCCATGTAGGGTACTTCGAATAGTGTCGCCCCGCCCTCTACGGCCGCCGTGATGAACATAGGGCATTGTACCTCGTAGTACCCGTTTGATCTGAAGTATTCGTGTATAGCCCCGAAGACTGTGCTCCTCACCTTGAAGATAGCGGTCATCTTCCTACTCCTTATCCATAGATGCCTGATGTTTAGGAGAAATTCCCTAGAGGCAGTCTCGGTTATGGGGAAAGCCTCAGCTTGGGATAATACTTCGAAGCGAGTCGCCCTAATTTCTTTCCCTCCTGGAGCTCTCCTATCGCTTTTCACAAAACCTTCCGCTTCTACGGCTGACTCAATACTGACCGATTCTGCCTTACTGAATGCTTCCTCGCGCTCTGCTGGGACTACTACCTGTATTATCCCCGTACTATCACGTACGACTACGAAAACCTTATCTTTGTGGGCTCTATGCCTGTAAACCCACCCTCTAATCCTCGCGGTTTCTCCATCCGCTAAATTAAATACCTCTGCAACCTTCAAGTACGGGGTGTCCATGTGCTTCCGCCTCTGCAGGCTTTTCGCAAGACTACGAGCTAGGCTTATACACTTAGTATTAAGAGTTTACCTAACGCATAAAAGAAGTTTTTTCAGAGTTATGGGGTTAAGAGTGTGGGTGCCAGGTAATTGCTTCCCCCCAAATTTAGTGTCTACAGGCTTACTACTAAGAGTCGCCCTGGAGAAAGCGCATGGGGTAGTAGTGGAAGCCGGAACTGGGGTGGGGAGCCTGGCACTATCACTCTGCGTTATCAATGGAGCTGAAGTCGTGGGGACGGATGTAAGTTTAGAGTGCCTTCGCGCCGCGCGCAAAAATGCTTTAGAAAACGGAGTCTACGCCTTATTCAACCCGGTAGCTTGCGAGTATTTAACCGCTATAAGGAGTGACTGCGCGGATCTGGTGCTCACAAATCCCCCTTACCTACCCCTTGACCCCGAAAGCCCAGAAGATATCTCTATATGTGGAGGAGAGGAGCTGGAGACCTACGTTAGAATGGTGGAAGGATGTATTAGAGTGGCTAAGCGCGGGGCACGTATACTATTCACCGCATCGTCACTCACAAACGTGGAATTTGAAAATGCTAAGAAAGTGGCTAAGCGCTTTGCTGGGCTGGACTCCGTATATGTGTATGAAATCCGGAAAGAGTAGAAGTTAGACTATGGGCTTCCCGTAGCGGGAAACGACGGGTATCTCCAGGCTGACTTTCAGAGATTCCTCCAGTATCAAAGCTGATTTCCTGCGGGACAGAACCCTATTATTGTTGCCGCAGTAGGGCGAATATATGCAGCGGGGGCAACCGTCCCTACATGTGCAGTTACTGACTATGCTTAGCGCTCTTTCAGCGACCTCGACGAATCTGTTGAATATCTCTTTTGAGAGGCCAGAGCCTCCGGGGAAAGCATCATAGATGTATATGTGCCCTGAGGGGAAGCTTATCCCGCCGATATCAGTAGGTGAGGCTCCAACTATCATTTCAGCCGCTGATATTAGTGCGTGTTCAGCTGCGTGGAAGGCCTCAGCGTTGCTCATGTCGTCCCACTCGATCTTAGGCGGGCGCCATACCAGTATCCCCTTAGTTTTAAAGGTGTACGAGTACTCTCTATCGAGAATTACCTCGCGCACGTACTCCATGCCAGGGTAGCGCTTTACTACGTATCCGTATACAGAGTCTCTAATCGCTAACTCCAGGTAGCTTAGGGAGAAGCCCTTAACGACTCGTTCTGCAAACACCCTTAACTCCTCGGGCTGAGAGTAGTAGAGAGGCTTCGTTATGAAGGGGTAGTTCCTAGGCAAAGGCTCTACTACCGCCCTTCTACCGTCTAACAATAATGACAGGTATAACTGTCCTCCATGTATGTAGACGGCCCCTGGGTGAAGCTCCTTGAGAGCCATTGGCATTTCTCGGTAGCCTATCACCCTCCCTTTCTTCGTGGAGATTTTAACTACGTTTCCTAGTCCTCTCAGACTCTGACGAGTAGCTAAATAGCGGGTGCCTTCCCTCGTTATTCTCAGCCTGTGCCCTCTTTGGCGCAAATAGCCTTTCTCCAGAAGAAAGCTAACGACTCTTTTCTCAAAGGGTGAAAGCTCGTCAAAAGAGTAAGGCTTGTCCCTAGCCATAGCTAGGAGGTGTATTTTAGCTATCTCTTCGTTTTCAGGGTCTAGAACCTGAGGCTCATATCCCTGATCGAAGAACTCCTGGGGGGAATTTTCGTAGTAGGCGCTAATTGGGTCATTGCCCAATACCGTTATAACGTAAGCCTTCTGCCCTCTCCTCCCGACCCTCCCCGTCCTCTGAGCGTACTTAGAGAAAGAGGGTGGTATTGACGAGAGTATTACGGCGTCTAGATCGCCAATATCTATACCCAACTCTAGCGTCGGCGTAGCTATGACCGCGTTCAGAGAGCCTGTCTTTAGAGCATTCTCGACACGCCTTCTTTCCTCAGGTTTTAACCCCGCCCTATGTATACCGACTTTCAGGCCAGACTTCTCCGCCGCTAGTTTTAGCAGTTCGGCTAGCCTGTGACTATCAACGAATACGAGGGTCTTCATACCTTGCTCTATACACTCCTTTAACAGGCTTAAGACCTCGGCCATCTTAGACCGCGTCTGCGGCTTCACCATTACGTGAACTACTTCCCCTTTACGCGTACGGCCAGCGTCTACTACTTCTACCGGGCACCCGAACAACGCCTCGGCGAACTCCTTCGGGTTCCCCATAGTCGCCGAAGCCGCTGCAAATACCACGTTACCGACAAACCTCTTCAGCCTCCTAATCACGTACCTGACGTGCGTCCCGAAGACTCCAGAGTAAACGTGTGCATCATCAAACACCACGTAGGAGATACCTGAAATTAGGCGTCTGAAGTTCTCAGAGTACTGCAACGCCATGTGTATCATGTCTGGGTTAGTTACGAGGATATGAGGAGGGGTTGAGTATATGTTCTGGCGCTCTCGTTCTGAAACGTCCCCATCCAGAACTGCTGCGCGCGACCCGAAGGCGTAGGATAGGTAAAAGTGTATACGGCTCAGCTGGTCTCTGGCTAAGGCTTTAGTTGGATAAACGATGAGGGCTCTTGTACCCCAGCTGAATGGGTCTTTCATTACCTCCTCCAATATGGGAAGCAGGAAGGCCTCAGTTTTACCCGTACCCGTACCAGCAACTATCGATACGCTTTTACCGAACCTCATGAGGGAAAGGGCTTTAGCTTGGAACGAGTAAAGCCTGTTTATCCCTTTACTCTTTAGGGCGGAGATGAGGGGCTCCGGTAGGTTTAATTCCTCGATGAAGGGGCCGGGCTTGGGGAGCCTGACGTGTTCCTCTCTGACATATATTATCTTCCTTGCCGCGTCTCTTGAAAGAGCCTCTACGAACTCGTCCATCCCTTGTTGGAATGAGAGCTACCCCGTTAAAAAGGTAAAGGGGAGGGGAGCTTAAGGTATAGGTTCGATAAGAGATGATAACAGGATTCGAGAAAGCGGAGATAACGGTTCTAGTGGACGACCTACCCCATCCCGACCTGGAAAGCCTATACCCTGCTCATGGACTTTCAATACTCGTAAGCCTATATAGAGAGAACAAAAAGTATAACGTGCTTTTCGACACGGGCCCCTCCCTCGACCTCCTCCTCCACAACGCCGAACAACTAGGTAAAGCACCGCTCCTACCTAGCACGATATTCATTTCAGTATGGATAGATCACCATGTCGGCGGTCTCGTGGACTCTATCAGGAGAGGAGAAAAACCCTGGAGCTACGTAGTGGCTCCCGAGTATCCCGGTAAAAGGAGGAGACCTCCAGCTAAGGGCACTTTACCCCCGGGAGTTACTACTATAGGCCCTTGGGGAAGGTGGTTCAGGGAGCAGGCCTTGGCCTTCCACATCAAGGGTGAAGGGTGGGTCGTACTAGTAGGTTGTGCCGTGTATGGCGTGAGAAACCTGGTGAAGATGCTCAATAAAGTAGAGCGACTATATGCGATTATAGGAGGGCTAAACCTGTCAGCCCTTGACGTTTTAGACGGCCCACTGTTTTTGAAGTGGGCGAAAAAGCGGGGGGTAGAACTAATAATTCCTCTGCACTCCGTAACAGTTAGAGCTAGAAGGATAATACTAAAAAGGTACGGTGGAGGGCTTTCGTGGAGTGGGGTAGGTTTAAATGTTGAGTTATGAAGCTGCTGTGTTTCTCCTAATGGCGGCTTCGGTGTACGCTGTAGTGTTCTTATTAAGCCGTACAAAGAAAGACTTGCTTGAGAAGTGGGGTGTAAGCATTGAAAGTTTAGCGATAATGGTGCGAACTGCCAGGTTTAACAAATTCATCGAGAACATGGGATTTAGGTTTAGGAGGTTCTGGAGGTTCTACGGCTCTCTGAGCCTCTTAGCTGGCGTACTAATGAGCGTGTACGGGATACACACCTTACATCTCAACGCACTATTACTCTTAAAAGGAGCAAAAGGAGCTATGCCCACCCACCCTGTAATACCGGGCGTAACAATAGGCTTTGACGCCCTGCCTTACTTATCGCTCGCACTTGTCATAACGTTAATACCCCATGAATTATCCCATGGATTCGCCTTCTCCGCTGAACGGATACCCATAGAGTCGGCTGGCGTCTTCTTCTTCCTAGTCCTCCCTGGGGGCTTTGTGGAGCCCAACGAGGAAATGCTAGGTAAGATGGAGTTCATGGCTAAGCTTAGAGCCTTCGCTGTGGGTAGCTTCACGAACCTGATTACGGGGATATTAATAGGCATCTTAATGTCCATGATACTAGTACCTTCAAACGTTGGCGCAGTAGTGAACAAGATAGCTCCAGGTACTCCCGCCTCGCAGGGCCTATCTGAAGGCGACATAATAAAGGCTATGAATAACACGAGAATAGGGAACAGTACGGATTTGGTGCGCTTTCTCTCCAAGACAAAACCGGGGGATAAAGTGATATTGCTCGTGGAGCGTAATGGAGAGGAAACAGAGATAGAGATAACGCTCGCCGCGCATCCTTACAATAAGAGCAGGGGATACATAGGTGCTGTCTTCGGGGATTATTACCCGGCTGACCCACACGGGTATCTCTTTAAGGCTCTCTGGTGGTCGTACGTCGTCGCGCTTAGCATAGCCGTAATTAACATAGTGCCCATATACCCCTTTGACGGGGGGAGGATACTGCGGGAGATACTGGTTAAAATATTCGGCGAGGATTTAGGACACAAAATAACTATAGTCATAAGCGTGTACCTATTATTAGTCCTCCTTGTAAACATAGCTCTGTCAATAGCTAAGTGGGGGCTACAAATATGGTATCCCTAAAAACATCGTATCTGAAGAACATAATCCCCGACGTTCTGCTTACTTTAATCGTCGCGACCTTAGCTAGCGGTGTCCCTTTCGAAAAAATTCTCAGCGAATACCCCTATGCACCAACTTATCCTTGGCACATATCGTGGAGAATGGCGCTAGGACTTTTCCTCCTGTGGCTGGGGGCTGGACTTGTCTTCTCTTTCGGGTATGACAGGGCTTTAATAACTCTCATAGTCTCCGGTCTGGGCTTTGTGGCCGCTCATTACTGGGCTCTACTCTCCCTTCCAGCCTCGTGCGTTGTAACCCTAGCTCCCCTATCTTATTCCTTAAACTGCGGGAAGGGTGTACCGTTGCTATACCTAGATTTAGGTCAAGTCGCGATTGTAATAACCTGTATCAGCATAATTTATAAGTATAAAAAGGCCGCAGAAAAGGGAAAGGCTACTTGAGGAAAGACTCCTCAAGTTCTCTCAAGTATTTAGACGACTCCACCATACTGACGAAAAGACGCGAAGCTTCCTCCACATCTCTTACATCTACCTTATCGGCACCCCTGTTTAAGGCTAATATTTTGGCAGGCGTTAATAGTTGCGAGGCATATCTTAAGCTTTCTTTAGAGCCTATGCGGGTTAAGTATTCTAAGGCTTCTTCTGTTAACTCTACGTTCTCCTCCCTAGCTCTAATCTTTAGTATCTCCCTTATTTCGTTGGGTCTATAGGGCCTCGTCTTTATAATTAAGAGCCTATCCAGGAGGTCTAGCGGTATGCCGTGGGGAGACTCTATATCTGTGCCTCTTATCTTCGTGAACCCTCTGTTGCTAGCTAGAATTATTATAGGCGCCAGCTCGTTCTCCATAGCCCTACTGAGGAAGCTGAAAGACTCTATATCAAGCATGTGGACATCGTCTATAAAAAGAACGCCCGGCAAAAGTTCTGCCCTTCCCTCGTCCACCCATGATTTTACCGCCTCGTCCACCCGGCTCCTAACTTCAGGCGATATTTCCCTCTGCTCACCTCCGAAGAGCAGCATTAATAGGGAGCCGCTTCGAGAGTGCATGACGTCTAGGTCGTGTAGAGTGACCGTATGTATGAACTCCCTCTCCTTCTCCAAGGACCCTTTGGGTGTTTCTACCAGCTTCTCCCCGTAGATATCGTACTCCTTTTCAAAGCCTTTAGCCCTACCTACTCGGTGCACTCTGCCCGTCTCTAAGTCTATCCATACTACGTCTCCCTCTGAAACTCCCTTAGATAGTAGCTCCGCGACGAAGTTACCGCTAACCTTTAGCCTGCGCTCCTCCGAGGTGGTCGCGAGCACAATAGTTCCTTCAACAGGCACCTGTTGATAGGGGTTGTAGGGATGGGGGCCTAATTTAACTTCCAACTTCTTAACTACGCCCTCCAGTATCCTCCTGAACTCATGTATTCGCACGCCTATAGCTCTCCTCAGCGACTGCATGAGAATCTCCGTTTTCTTAATCTCTGACGAATAGATCTCCGAGCCAGAGAGAGCCACAAACGGCGTGTCTTCACCTAGTTCCTTCGCTATCGCTATTGCTAGAGCCGTTTTACCGGTCCCCGGAGGCCCTGCAAGAAGTACCCCTCTACCGGCCATTTTACCCTGCTTAATTAACTGGACAACTATCCACGCAGCCTTTCTAGCCTCTAACTGCCCCACAAAGCCCTCACTCACCGGTAGAGGTTCGCCGTTTTTCACTCCCAGCCCTTTAATGTGGCTGTGAATATGTATGCGCTCAAAACGGCGGAGGGAGACAGACATCAGCCTATCCCCCAGCCGTAACTGGTTTTTAGTTCTTCGAAGAGTTTTAAAAAAGTTAGGGGGGCCGACTCCGATACCCCAGGATTCCTTCACCGCTCCGTTGGCATGACTGTCGTCATCTCGGCCCACTCGTTAATAGCCGTGGGGTTCTTTTATCTCTTTAAGGAGTGGCTTCGTTCTCCGTCATCTAAATTTAGTACTTCGGAAACTTAAGGCTCTTTTGTGGGGGGTTGCTCTGTCTAGCACATGCGGAGACATAAGCAAGAAAGAAGATGGACAGACAGAGCAACCCCAGCAATACTACGCAAAGCCGCTAATAAAACTACCAGCCACCTAGAAGAAACACTACCAACAAGCATCAAAGGCTGGAAAACGGGTAGGCACAGCCTAGCCAAGAC
>CAZFWY010000016.1:0-6136 GCA_964522715.1 uncultured Thermofilaceae archaeon
TCTCCACTCGTGCTGGTATTTAAATAGGCTCTGTGTGCCTTAATGCGTAGGTCACGGCGCATAGGAAGTATGGCTTAGAATGGCCGTACTTTTCAGCCCAGTAGCCGTAGAAACCCCCAGAATAGAGCATAAACACCTAAAAACCGGCCAAAACAACCGCACGCGGCGGATATAGACCTCCCCGGTCTTAAAGTCCTGGTAGCCTCTTCACTCTCCTCCCCAATCATTTAAAATAGCTACAAGAGCTATCTCAAAAATAGGCGCAGAGAAAGACGCATATAGCGTTGGGGCGGTATTTTCCCGTGACGGGTTATGCTCCAGAGAGAAACCTACAACCCTCACGGAGAGCTGGTTAAAGATCTGGTTAGAGGGGTTGAGGACGCGTTAAAGGAGGCGGGCTACGAGTGCAGGATTACGCCTAACGACGTTAGGAGGGCTCCCGAGGACTTAGGGGACTTAGCCGTTCAAATGTTCCGCGTAGCTAGGGACCTAGGGGTTGATTCACAAAGCCTCGCCAAGACGGTCGAGGAAACGTACGGCGAGGTGGAGCTGTGGAGCGGCGTGAAAGCTGCCGGTGGATACGTTAACTTCAGGGTTAATATCCCTGTCTATGCTGACCTGGTATTGAGGAGTGTCGAGAAGCTCGGGGATAGGTATGGCCACGTACCCACTGAGAAGCCTCAACAAATACTCGTTGAACACACGAGCGCTAATCCCGTCCACCCGCTCCACATAGGTCACCTGAGGAACTGTTTACTGGGCGATTCATTAGCTAGGCTCTTTAAGGCTAGAGGGCACAAGGTGAAAACACATTTCTACATCGATGACGTCGGGTTACAGGTCGCATACGCCGCTTACGGGTACTCTAAGGTTAAGCGGCGCGGGATTAAGAGGAACTTAAAGCCAGACCACTTCGTCGGCCTAGTCTACTCTATGACGTACGTACTGGTAGAGATAGCGGAGACTAAGAAGAAATTGAAGAAAGCGCGAGAGGCTGGGCTTGAAGAAGAGGTTGTCAAGCTCCAGAGGAAACTCGACGACCTCGTTGCGACTGCTAACGAGTTGAGGGAGAGGGACGAAGAGCTGTTCTACGCTCTCTGGGAGGAGATCGGGAGGGAGGAGAGACCCCTAGCGGCCGTTCAGGAGATAAACAGAGCCTATGAAGAAGGCGAGAAGTGGGCTGTAGACTTGGTTAGGGAAATGGTTAATACCTGCCTTAAAGGGTTCAAGGAGACGTTCGACAGGCTGGGTATAGAGTTTGACAGCTGGGACTGGGAAAGCGAGCTAACCGTCTGGAACAAGGCCGCCGAGGCCGTAATCTACTCCCTTAAGTCCTCTGGGCTCGTCTACGAGGAGAATGGGGCGCTCGTGTTCGCAGCTGACAAGTTAGCCGAAGACGAAGAGTTGAGGAAGATCTTAGGGATACCCGCGACGTACACGGTGACCCCGTTGACACTAACCCGGTCCGACGGTACCACGCTCTACCCGACCCGCGACATAGCGTATTCCCTGTGGAAGTTGAACCAGGCGGACACCGTGATTAACGTGATAGCCGTCCAGCAAACACTAGCCCAGATACACGTAAGGCTGGCCCTCTACGCCCTCGGTAAGAGGGAGAAAGCGAAGAACTTGGTACACTACGCCTACGAGATAGTCCGTCTCCCCGGGCGTAAAATGTCGGGGCGCAGGGGTAAGTATGTCTCGGCAGACGAGCTGCTCGACGAAGCCGTCGAACTCGTTAAGGAGATAATAGAGAAGGGGAAGCGGGAGTTCGATGTACATGAGAAGGAAAGGATAGCCTCCATAGTAGGTCTCGGAGCGGTGAAGTACGCGTTCCTCCGCGTATCCCCCCTGAAAATAGTCACGTTTAACTGGAAACAGGCGTTAGACCTCTCCCAGAACAGCGGCCCCTTCGTACAGTACGCCTACGTCCGCGCGGCCAGCATACTGAGGAAATCCCGAGAAAAAGGTGTGGAGCCCGACCCAGACAAAGCCAGACTCTTAGGAGAGGAGGAGAGGAAGCTCATCTTAAAGCTCGGCGAGTTCCCCGAGGTAGTGGTCAGAGCGGCTGACGAAATGAGGCCAGACTACGTGGCCTCGTACCTGGACTCGCTAGCCCAAGAGTTTAACAGCTACTACGACTCCGTGCCCGTCCTCAAGGCGAAGGGAGACGTCGCAAAAGCTAGGTTAGCCCTAGTCAAGGCCGTGAGCCAAGTGATAAAAAACGGTTTAGGGCTATTAGGGATCGACGTACCAAAAAGAATGTAAAAGCAGTTATTTTAGGAGCGGAGCTACTAGGTCACGTATAGCCTTCTCCCAATCTTTAGCTTTCACCACGCCGGAGGCCAGCAAGACACCTACTGTGCCTAGCTTTATAGCAGCTGCTACGTCGTCACCGGTGGTAATACCAGCTCCGCAGAGAACCTTCACAGAGGGGTTGACTTTCTTGACGAGCTTAACGGAGTTGAGGACTACTTCGGGTTTAGCCTTGGAAACCGGTATTCCGGTGCCTATCAGTTCGGGCGGTTCTATGGCTACCATATCCGGTCCCAGGGCGGCCATAGCTGCTGTGACCTCCGGGGTATTGGCGCACACCACTGTGACCAGTCCTAGCTTCTCGGCCTTCTTAACTACTACGTCTACTTCGTCAGCTCTCACCCTCCTCTCGGAGTGGTTTAGCATTGTACCTATGGCGCCAGCGTCCCTCACCGCCTCTAGGGTTACGTGGCCAGTACGGGAACCCGGGTCTACGGCGTCTACGTGCTGGGAGAATACGGGTATTTCTACCTGGCTGGCCACCAAGGCTAGATCTGTTAACTGTGGGGCGACGGCTATTGTTATCCCGGTGTCCTTACTCACTTTCTCAGCCACTTTAGCCAGCTCGACGGCCTTCTTCCCGCTCGACTGAGAGTAGGCTTTGAAGTTTATCAGTATTAGAGGGTACTTTATAGATGCCATCTTCCCACCACGTGGGCTGGTGAGACTCAGTATTTAAATCGGTCGTTCGACACTACTATGACGTGGGTGTATTAGTAAGGTATGAGGGCTATGTGGCGCCTGCTTAGGCCGGATTCAGTTTACATATGGGAGAACGAGGAAGTACGGGAAAGGCTCTCCCACTACCGCGCGGTTATGAGGGGGGATAGACCAGCTAAGTACCTGGTCGTCAAGAGGATACCGGTAGAGCTGCGGGGAGACGAGAGCGAGGAGGAGTTATGGAGGATACACGACGAGAAGAGCAAGGAGTTCGAAGAAGCGTACGAAGACGTGGTTAGCGGCTCGAAAAGCCTGGACGACTTGCGTAGCCCTAAAACTAGCTTCCTAGACCTCAAGATAGAGCTTACTAGGAGGCTAATAGAGGAGTGTAAGATCTGCGAGTGGAGGTGCGGTGCCAAGAGGCTTAAAGGGGAGAGAGGAGTGTGCGGGTTAGACTCCGTTGCGCGCGTGGCTAGCGCGTTCCTCCACATGGGGGAGGAAGCCCCTTTAGTCCCCTCTGGTACCATCTTCTTCACTGGGTGTAGTTTTAAGTGCGTGTTCTGCCAGAACTGGGACATCTCCACTAAGCCGCTAAACGGGGTGTCTGTATCTCCCAAGGAGCTGGCAGCTATAGCTACGCGTTTGTATGCCAATGGGGCCAGGAATATAAACTACGTTGGAGGGAACCCCGACCAGCAACTCTACGTGATTGTCAGCTCGCTCAGGTACATGGAGGTCAGCGTCCCACTACTCTGGAACAGTAACATGTACATGACAGTGGAGTCCATGAAGGTACTCCTCGACCTAATCGACATATGGCTGCCAGACTTCAAGTACGGCAACGACGAGTGCGCCAAAAGGCTGAGCAAAATACCCAGGTATTTCGAGGTTGTGTCCAGGAACCATAAACTGGCCTGTGAAAAGGGCGACATGATCATACGCCACCTAGTACTGCCTAACCACATCGAGTGCTGCACGAAACCCATACTGAAGTGGATAGCTGAGAACTGTCCCCGCGCCCTCGTAAACATAATGGATCAGTACAGGCCTGAACACCTTGTAGCCTTGTACCCGCAGAAATTCCCGGATATCTCCCGCAGGCCTACGCCGAGAGAGATGAAGGAAGCCTTTAGTTACGCCGAGTCCCTAGGCCTGTGTTATAAGCCAATATCTAGGTGAGAGGACGGACTTTGTACGACTTAGAGGAAGAGAGAGCCGTCGCATGGTTTAAGAGCCGTAAAGCAGATTCTGTACTCGTTCAGGCCCCAGACGGGATTAAACCCTACCTCGACACGCTCGTGGAAGCCCTGGAGGAAAGCGGCGTAAGGGTAATCGTGTCTTCGAGCCACGCGTGGGGTGGATGTGACGTAGCCCTTAGCGAGGCCCGCTCACTAGGCCTGAGACATATAATCCACGTAGGACACCATGGCCCTGTACGATTTAGAATACCTAGAGACTTAGACGTATTGTTTATTCCCGCCTACGTAAGTACTCCTTATGACCCAGCGCGTGAAACGGCGAAACTACTAGGAGACATAGGTGCAAGCAAAGTTGGGGTTGTAACAGTAGTCCAACACGCAAACTTCTTGAAAAAGTTCGTGGATGAACTACGTGGAGAAGGTTTTAATGCATTCATTTGCCGTGGGGGCAATTTACCCGAGGGTTTGGTCATAGGATGCGACTACAGTAATCCGTTAAGCTACGGGGAAGTAGAGGCTTACGTCGTGCTGGCTGGCGGGGTCTTCCACGCCCTTGGGCTCTCACTCCTGACGGAAAAACCCGTGATCGCCGCTGACCCCTATACAGGGAAGGCTAAGCTCGTTTACGAACTTAAGAAGAAGGTTGTCACGGGCAGGCTTAACGCCGTGTCTAAAGCCATAGACGCTAAGAGGTTTACCGTGATCGTATCAACGAAGCCGGGGCAAAAATCCGCCGTTACCGTCGAAAACGTAGTAAAGATGCTCAAGAAAGCTGGGAGGAAAGTTAGACTGGTAAGCGTAGATGACGTCACCTGGGAGAAACTGTACAACTTAAATCCCCCAGACGCCTACGTGAATACGGCTTGCCCCAGGCTGGCCATAGACGACCCGGAGATTTTCCCAGCACCGGTGATAAACCCCGGCGAGCTACGCCACGTTTTATCGGGATATGTAGGGGACTATAGCACTAAAGACGCTCTTTACCCGCTCACTTTCAAGAAATAGAAAGAATGGCTTTAAAAATCCCCGTCAATATCATCGTGGCGAGAACTCGTGGCGAGGTCTAAGCTATGATAGTACCTCTATCAGAAGCCCCCGAAGGAGTAGATCTCCGTGTAGTGTCTGTGGACGCTCGGGGATGGGGACGTGTACGTAGGCTTTTAGAGATAGGTCTTACACCCGGAGCAAAGGTCAGGGTAATATCCAGAGCGCCCGGCCCAGTGATTATCGAGGTCAGAGGAGCGCGATTTGCGCTAGGACGAGGGCATGCGCAGAGAGTGTACGTTGAGGTGCTTGGTAGTGAGGAAGGAGTATAAGGTTGCGCTAGCCGGTAGTCCTAACGTCGGTAAGAGCACGCTTTTCAATGTTTTGACAGGCTCCAAGCAGCACGTGGGTAACTGGCCGGGTAAGACTATAGAGCGCTACGAGGGCATGCTCGTCCACCACGGTAAGACCTTGAGAGTCGTCGATCTACCCGGTACGTACAGTTTAAGCGCCGTTAGCGATGAAGAAGTCATCGCGCGCGAATTCATAGTGAACGAGAAGCCCGACGTAGTAGTAGTCATAGTAAACGCCCTGGAGCTGCAAACCTCCCTCTACCTAGCCTTACAGGTTATGGAGCTGACTGACAAGGTTGTCATAGCAGTTAACAAGATAGACGCCGCGGCTAAGAGAGGAATTCACATACGCGTCGCGGAGATAAGCAGGAGATTAGGGGTTCCCGTAATTGAGACATCTGCCCTTAGGAAGCAGGGTATACATGACTTAGTAGAGAGAATTCTAGATGTAGCGGAGGGGCGCGCAGCCACTAAACCCTTAAGGCTCAGGTACGGGGGCGCCGAGTACTACATTAAGGAGCTTGAGAGCGTAGTGAGGACGTGCGAGGCCCTAAAGAAGTATCCGCCCCGTTGGGTTGCCATTCGTCTACTAGAGGGAGACTCCGACTTGGAAGCTAGGCTTTC
>CAZFWY010000016.1:6236-27241 GCA_964522715.1 uncultured Thermofilaceae archaeon
TGAACACGGGTTTCCCCCTTAACATAATATTGTCCTACATCGGCATGGAGAACGCCGCCAGCGCGCTAGAGGAGTATAGCATCGCCGGGCTCTTAGGGATGTTCTTTGACGAGTTATCCTCGCTCGTTCTGCAGTACATTGTAGGTATGGGGTACCCCGAGTGGTTTGCTAGTCTGATAGCTGATGGAGTTGTGGCTGGGATAGGCGGCGTGCTTAGCTTCTACCCCTTGATATTGATGGTCTACGTTGCCTTCGGATTCCTCGAAGACTCCGGTTTGATGGCTAGAATAGCTGTGGCCGTTGATAAGGGTGCTAGGCGTTTAGGGCTTAGCGGGAAAGCAGTCCTACCCATAATGCTGGGCTTAGGGTGTAACGTCCCGGCAATACTAGGGACTAGGGTGTTAGAGGAGGATGAAGAAAGAATTCTGGCCATGTTGTTGGCGCCCATAGTTCCGTGCCAGGCCAGGCTGTTCGTGATGCTAGCCCTGATAACAGCCGTAGCCTCTAACCCCTTCGTCCAAGTCTCCTTGGTGCTAGCGCTATACCTGTATACCCTCATTCTCCTAATGGTTCTGAGCATCGCGTTAAGGTACCTATTGCTTAGAGGCTACAGACCCCCCGAGCTGCTCGTCGAATTACCCCCCTACCATAGGCCTAGCCTTAGAGTGTTAGCCTGGCATGCGTGGGATAGGAGTGAGCACTTCCTGAGAAAAGCTGGAACCATAATTCTAGGCTTAACGCTTCTCATGTGGGCGCTCACGAATCTAGGCTTTAACGGCTTAGCTGGTAGCCCTGAGGAAAGCTTCGCCTACCTATTAGGTGTCGCTCTAACCCCGCTAGGAAGACTAATGGGGCTAGGGGATTGGAGGGTAATGTTCGCGTTTGAAGCCGGGTTCATAGCTAAGGAGGGTATGATAGAAGCTTTAATGATGGCTACGGGCTCGCAGAACCTCATAGAGTCCGTGAAGGCAGTCATAGGGGATATACCGCGCGCCTTGTCTTTCGCCGTCGCGGCTATTACGTATACTCCCTGTATTGCTACCCTGGCGGCCTTCTACGAGGAGTCTAGAAAAATGAAGATGACAGTTGTTCTGGTAGTCTACGAGATAGTGGTAGCCGTACTCTCCGCTATCCTAGTCTACAACGCCCTCCTGCTCACGTACTAGGGGTAGGCGGCTTGAAGGCCTCCGCCATGCTTTCCATGTACTTCTTCCAGGCCTCTATCATTACCTTGTACATCTCGATGTAGTACAGCGAGGAAACGTAGTAGGTCCACATGTACAGCCAGTAATTCATTAGCGCTAACGGGTCCATGAAGGGCATCGGCGGGTAGTAGGGGAACCTGTAGTACGGGTAGTACGGGGCGTAATACATTACTTCTCACCCCTTACCAGTACGGTGGGTAATACGGGTAATAGGGGTAGTAGAGCTGGTACATCGGATATGGAGGCCAGTAGGTCGGAGCTGAATACCACCAGTAGGGGTACCACCACCCGAACAGCCATCTACAGGAGCCTGGCCCGAAGAGCCAGCCTGGTCTCTGCCATGGCGGTAAGTAGCTGAACGGTCCTCTGCCTGGCCATGGCCCTATCCATCCTCTTCTCCATCCTCCTCTTCCGCCTCTCCAACCCCACCACGCCATTTTCTCACCGAGATAATTTTGTGATATTGCACATAAAAACTTTTCTCGGGATATCCTTACTTTATAGGTAGGATATTAGTTTACTTACTGGTGGATGGAGAATTGGGTTCGCCTTACTGGTGGAGGCATAGGTGGAGGGGAGGTAGGGGGCGTAAGCCGATACCGAGACGCGTCAGTTGGGTAGCCGGGGAAAGGGTGTTTATACCGCTGGGCGTCCCCCAGAATAGAGAGCCCGTGTACTTGTTCCCTGACGAACTAGAAGCCCTCAGGCTAGTGTATCTAGAGGGGAAGACACAGAACGAGGCGGCTGAGACGATGAGTGTTTCCAGGGGGACACTCTGGAGGCTGCTGGATAGTGCGAGGCGCAAGGTGGTCACGGCTCTCGTCGAGGGGAGGCCTCTCATAATAACTTCGCGCCCTAGACCTTGAGGAAAAAGATATTTTGTGCATTAACATAAAAAAATTGGTGAGTGCATGTATTGGTGGTATAGAATGTTGAGGAGATACGGGCCATACGCAGTGTACCCACCTCCGCCTCCCTCGCCGTCGTACGGCCAGCAGAGCCAGACCAGCCAGACCTATACTCAGGTACCCTATTACCCGGTACCTCCCGTTCTGATACCTCCGCCATTCCCTTCAACGCCCGAAGAAGAACTTAGAATGCTGGAGGAGTACAAGAGGATCCTGGAGGAGGATCTGAGGGATCTGCAGGAGGAGCTGAGAGGAGTGGAGGAGAGGATAAAGGAGCTGAGAGAGATAATAGCTCGTAGGAGGGGTGGAGGGCCTATACAGCCCTAGCCCGCTTAAGGAGGTATAGGGCTATCGTTGCGAGCGTTTTCGAGTCTCTTACATCTCCTCTTTTAACCATTTCCATCAGCTCTTCGAGCGTTACTTTCTCTACTTTTAACCTCTCGTCTACGTCTGGTCTCGCAGAGCCTTTCCGTAAGTTCCGGGCCACGTAGGCGTAGAGTAGCTCTGTAGAGTACCCGGGAGAAGCATAGAAAGATCCTAAGAGTTCTAGTTTGCCAGCTCTATACCCCGTCTCTTCCTCCAACTCTCTCAGGGCGCAGGACCGGGGGGTTTCCCCCACCTCCAGCGTACCAGCAGGGAACTCTACGAGTTCCCTAGAGACAGGATACCTGTACTGGCGGATTACGATAACTTCTCTGTCGGAAAGGAGGGGCATTATGACTACGGCGCCCCTATGCTCAACCACCTCTAGCTTCTTCCCAGGAACTTCTACGAGCTTCAGCGTCAGTATCCTTCCCTCGTAGATTATCTCGCTCAAGGGGCAACACCGCCTAATTTTTACCCGTTAACCCTTAAAAGGTATTTTAAGTAGGATTCACGGGAGCGGTTTTGGAGCACACCATAGAGGTAGTGCTGGGTAAGCATAGCAGGGCCGTGCTCAGAGTTTTGAGAGCGCTTCTGAGAGCCGAGAAACCCGTAACTCTCTACTGGGTTGAGAAGGAGAGCGGTGTTTACGAGGCTAAAATCGTGCTTAGGAGGCTTAAGGAGGCGGGGATAGTAGAGGAGTTAGACGATTACAAGCCTAAAAGGTACAAGATTAACAGGAGGAACAAGCTGGTGAGAGAGATCGAGGACTTCCTTATGAGGATAGGGTACTTAACCCCGTGAACCCGGCTCTACGATCTCTACGTCGAGAGAGGGGTCAAACTCTCTTACTATATTCACTATCTCCTTGACTCCGCTCCCCAGCTTTACGATGTAGACCTTCCCCCTCCAGGGCTCTAAGAGTATTATGGCTCTAAAGGATCCTCCCCTGGCCACGATGTACTCGTACGCATGCATCCTGACGTAGAAACCCTTCTCCTTTAGGCGCATCATTAAGGCGAGCCTGTTCCTATAGCTCCTCAACCCAAGGGGGTCTGAGAGGTCGGTCTTCCTCATCTCCTCAGCGCGGGACTTATTCTTCACACCCTGGCTAGAAGAGAGCAAACTAATATATCTCGCTTACCCCCCTGGATGGTGGTGCAGGTAATGGAGGTTTCAAAGACCATTAGAGCTTATATAGGGCTGGCCACGATAGTGTTGACGGTCATAGCCATCTACGGGTTGTACAACGTGTGGAGCTATATACTCTCCCCGCCTCCCCCCAAACTGTCTCAATATGAGTTCTACATAAGAATAGTGATTGCGTCAACGTTCCTCTTAGCATTGATATTCTTAATCTACAGGGTATATACAAGAACGAAAGCGTCAATGCGTTGACGTTATTTCTCTAAGCTTTGTTCTTTCGTACTCCTATTACCTCTGCTATACGGTTTGTAGCGATATGTAGAGGTGGAGTTATTATTAAGGCTGCTAGCCATAAGTCTGGCGTAACCGAGGTTACCAGTACTGTGTGGAGGGCAAAGGCCGTTATTATGAATGGTAGTTCGTCTAGGAAGACCGCGTGCTCGCCCCTCTTAAAGCATAGCCTCCTCTTGACGAAGGACCCTAGAGCGTCCCCCGTCAGAGCGCCCAGGGAGAGCACGAAAGAGGAGGTGAGAGAGTGCAGGTGAAACACGACTAGGGCCGCACCGACCAGTGTTCCCGCAGCTACACCTACTATGAAACCCTCCACAGTCTTTCCATCGCCGAGTATCCTCCTACCATCGACGAAGAACAAACCGAAGTCCAAGGGGTGACAGGGCTTTATAATTTTCGAGAAGACCAGCGGAGACGCGTTAGCCACGTAGGGGGGCAACATGAATATCAGGGATCTGAAGAGCCACATAGCCACTTCCTGAAGCATAGCGGGGTACCCCTTAAGAGCTTAGATTTAAACCTCACCTCACTTCTTTTCGAGAAGTTCTACGAAGCCTTTCTCGTTTAACTCCTCAGCTAGTTGACGGGGGAGGTAGGCTAAATCGCCAGACTCAAACGGCCCCAGCGCTAACCCCCCCTCCAACATGAGCCTGCTATAGGGCTTAAGAAATACCACCAGGACGCCGTCTAACACCTTTAGGTTTGGTTTCCTTTCAACTCTAACTACTTTTTCCTTCTCTCTGGCTTCTACCTCTATGACCTCCTCCTCGCCGAGGAGTTTACCCAACTGGCTCCTAACGACTTCGATTACCGCTCTCTCCTCTTTAGGCAGAACAGCTCTCGGAACGTCCTCTTCTCTAATCATATAGGTAATTATCTTGCTCAACCTTAGCAAGAAAAGCCGCTCAACAGTCTTTTTGAGGAGCGCCGCCTCATACTTGGCTACTTCGTCCTCCTTCCCTCTCTCCTCTAAGGACGCTATAGCCTTCTTCACCTTCTCGTAGAAATCGGGGCTTAAGTCCAGAACGTGACTAACCTCTAGCTCTCTCATTAAAGCGTTGGTAACCTCCGAGACAGCCATTACAGCGTTCGCCTCCTCCCTCCAAGACTCCCTAGAAATGTAAACCGTTACCCGTGTTTTTATAGTTGCGCATAAGGCGCATTTTTATATATGTACGTTTACTTACGGGAAAGAGGTGTTAGCGGTGAAAGTGCCTCGCGAGATAAGGACTTATTGTCCTCGCTGTAGGAAGTATACTATACACACTGTAACGCTGTACAAGCCGGGGAAGAGAAGGAGCCTAGCTGCGGGGCAGAGACGTTACTTAGCGAAGCTGAAGGGTTACGGTTCCCAGAGGAAACCCGAACAAAAGAAGACCGCTAAAGTAACTAAAAAACAAGTGTTAAAGTTAAAGTGTAAAGAGTGCGGCTATACGCTGCATAAGAAGGGTATAAGGACGAAGAAGCTTGAAATCATCAGCTAAGGGGGTGGGAGTTTGAAGAAGCGGAAAATCTTAATCCCCCAGCCTAAAAGCCGCTTCTTACTAGTAAGGTGCCCAGACTGCGGTAACGAACAGGTTATTTTTGACCACGCATCTATAGAAGTGAAGTGTTTAATGTGTAACAGGACGCTCACAAAACCCTTGGGGGGTAAAGCTGAGATAACCGCTGAAGTCCTAAAAGTATTAGGGTGAGGGGTAGTGGTTAAGAAGAGAAGGAGCTTACCTGAGGTTAACGAGCTGGTAATAGGTACCGTCAAGAAGATATTTGAACACGGAGCCTTCATAACCCTAGACGAGTACGGCGGCTTAGAAGCTTACATTCCCCTCAACGAGGTATCACACACGTGGTTCAGAAGTATAAGAGAAGTGCTAAAAATAGGCCAGAAGAGAGTGTTTAAAGTGATCAGGGTTAATCGCGCTAAGAAACAGGTAGACGTTTCTCTGAGACGTGTAGCCCCGAGCGAGAGGAGAGCCAAGATCTACGAATGGAAACGCGCTAATAGGGCCGAGAAACTCCTCGAACTAGCCGCCGAGAAACTGGGGAAAACGCTAGACGACGCCTACAGGGAGGTCGGCTGGAAACTCGAAGACTACTACGGCGAGATATTTGCAGGGCTCGAAGAAACCTCCTTGAGAGGTAAAGAAGCCCTGGTAGAAGCCGGAGTCGCAGAACCCTGGGCCAGCGTTGTTAAGCAGCTTGCAAAAGCCTACATAAAGATACCGAGGGTGAAAATAAGTGGTGTATTCTCCATACAGTGCTTACAGTCTGACGGCGTGATTAGACTTAAAGAGATATTACTCTCCTGGAAGGGGTTGGAGAAAAAGTACGATAATGTGAGGGTTAGGGCTTTTGTCGTAGGACCTCCCAGATACAGAGTAGACGTAGAAGCCTTAGACTACAAGACCGCGGAAACTCTGCTCAAAGATATCGTGAACACAGTAACTAAGGTCGCTGCTGAGAAAGAGTGCAGCGCTGTGTTTGAAAGGCTACGCTGAGGGGCCGGGAATTGGGTAGGCGAGGACTCCTCAGGAAGTGCGTCTCCTGCGGCCGGTACACCCTACATGAGGATAAATGCCCCGTATGTGGGGGTAAGGTTAGAAGTCCTCATCCCCCGAAATTCTCTCCGGAAGACCCCTACGGGGAGTATAGGAGAAAAATGAAGCTGCTGGCTATGAAAAACAAGAAAATTGTTTCACGCGTTTAATTTATAGATGGAAAAATACATAGAGGGAGAGGATAGCTATGTCCGAGTACGCTCTAACAGTTAAGAGGGTAGAAAGAGTACACGCCGAGCTACCAATAGTTAAAACGGGGATCGAGGGGCTAGACGACATAATTGGTGGCGGCTTTATCAAGGGGCGCACGTACTTAGTGGCGGGAGAAACGGGTACCGGTAAAACCCTCTTCTCGCTTAACTTCCTGATATACGGGGCAATGGTTGGCGAGCCTGGAGTCTACTTCTTAGTAGACGAGGACTATGAGGACCTTATAGGTGGGGCCAGGGCGTTCGGGTGGGACTTACAGTACTTAATAGATAACGGCATGCTGTCCGTACTGACTTTAATGCCGGATTTCGCCGAGAGAGCTAAGAAGAAAACGATGGATACCCTTGTGAGATCTATAGTTAAAAGCATAGAGGAGGAGGTGGTGAGACTTAACGCCCAGAGGCTGGTAATAGACCCCGTAGCCCCCCTAATAATAGGTGAGAGAGACGTGGTATGGACTAGGGAGTACATCAGGAGCCTCGTCATTACTATAGAGAAAGAGCTACGCACAACTACGATCATCACGTCCGAAATACCGACCGGGAGCAACCAGCTCAGCAGGTTCGGAGTCGAGGAATTCTTGGCGGCCGGCGTCCTCGTGTTGGGGCTGAAGAAAGTTGGGAACAAGTACTACAGAACTCTGCTGGTCAGGAAAATGAGGTGGAGGCCCGTACAGCCAGCTATGTACTACTTCGACATAGCGCCCGGAAGGGGGATAGTCATTAAAGGTCCGGTAAAGTAAGGAAGGGAAGAGGCTCAGCTTTGGTGTCTCACGTCACGATATCAGTAATACCAGCCTACATCACAGCCATCTCTATCATTCTATGAGAGCCGTTAAATACCCTACGGCTAGAGATAAGCATAGGTGCCTCGGAGTGGAGAACGAAAGGGACTACTGCTACGTAAAGGTACACTTTTCAGGTAAAGACGTAGTGGTCGCCGCTTGCGACCGAGAACTCATAGGTAAGACTATTGAGGGCGAGGGGATTAGGCTGGTAGTTAAGGAGGAGTTCTACAAGGGCGAGCTGATACCCTTAGGAGAACTCAACGATTACATAGCTAGGGGCACGATAATAAACCTCCTAGGTAATAAAGTAGTCCGCGAAGCCGCGAAGAAAGCGCCGATACTGTTAGACACAGCTATCGAGATAGGGGGTGTGCTCCACGTCCAGTGGGTTAGGCGGCTATAGGCGGGGAGGAAAGTTCTGCCCTGTGTGTGGCAGGGAGACGGATAAACTAGTTGGCGGTTTATGCCCCGAGTGCTATGCTAAGACCCACCCCCTAGCCCCTGAAGGCTTAACACATTTACGCGCAACGATATGTCAGGTGTGCGGCGCCTACATGATAGGTAGGGAGTGGAGGAACCCTAGAAGCATGGATGTACAAGACGTGCTGAGCGAGATAGCTGTTAAATCCGTTAAGAGGGCGTTCGAGAAAAGAAACATAAAGGTAGTTAGGGTGGAGGTGGAGAGCATACGGAGCAAGAAGACTGGTTACAACTTAGGTGTAATGGTGGAGCTTGAAGGCTCCCCCTCCCCTGACGTACCTCCCTACACTCAGGAGGTATATGTCCGCATCTCTGTGGGGCTGGGTAAATGCCCTGCGTGTAAAGCCGTGATGGCGAAAACAGAGAAAGCGATAGTCCAGATAAGAGCTAAAAACAGGAAACTGACCGATGCGGAGAGGAAAACAGCCACGCAACTACTAAGATACGTGGTGAACAAGCTGTATAGGACGGATAGGACGGCCGTACCGGTCAGAGTCGACGAGAGTGACAGCAGGATAGATATAGCGTTCGCCTCTCGAAGCCCAGCTAGAGCTTTAGTGAGCGAATTGAGGAGGAAGATGCCAGTTGAAGTCCTAGAGACGCATAAGGACTTAGGCGTAGACCGTAGGGGTATGAGAAAAACGAGGGTAACCTACAGAGTACTCCTGCCAACCCCTAGGAGAGGAGACGTAATAGAGCTGAACGGCGAGGCGTACTACGTTATGGAGGTGAGAGGGCGCTACGCTAAGTGCCTACAACTGCCATTGTACAGGGAGGTTAAATTAGACGTTCACGCCCTACACAAGGCTAACGTGTCTGTACTTAGGGAAAAGATTAGGTTGGCAGTAGTCATATCTTCAACGCATGACATCGTACAACTAATGATCACAGATACGTACGAAGTAGTAGAGGTACGCGTAAGCCGCGCATTACCATGGCTCAAAGAGCAAAGCAGGGTAGGTATAGTCAAATTAAAAGGAAAAGTAATACCAGTACCCTTAATGAACGCGTAAAAAGACAGAGACATGGAGTGGCGCCGGGGCCGGGATTCGAACCCGGGCGGCGCAGCGCGCCAGCTGGTTTCTTGGAGAGAGATCTCGAGCCAGCCGCCTTTAGACGGCCCGTGCTAGCCTTAGTCCACTCGGCCACCCCGGCGCTGTATAATTATAAAATTTCGAGTCCTTAAAAGGTTTTTAGAATTCTTCGAGCCTGGCTATAACTCTGTAGGCTTTGTCGATTTCTTCTTCTAAGGTTTTCCTCAAATTCTCCGACTGGGCCTTATATTCTTTCCTAGTTATTAATCCTCGCCTGTAGTTCCTCTCTATCCGTTCCAGCTTCCTTAGGGATGCCTTGAAAGCATCTATGTGAGAGTCTAACTCCTCGGCTAGCTTTCTCTCCTTAGAGTCAGGGGGGATCCGAACTAAAAGTTTCTCAGCCTTAGTCCTAAAGGTCTCCTCCCTCCTCTTTAGCATAGACGTCCTCTGTCTATACGCTTGCCAGCTAAGTTTCCCTCTAAACGATTTATCCCAGGTGTCTAAAAGCCCCTCGAGGGCTTCCACTCTCTTTTTCTCGGCGTCTATGAGGTCGCTTAAAGCTGTTGTCGCCGCTACCCGCTCTTTCCTTTCCTTTACCCTCTCTCTTTTCTCAAGACGGAGATAGGCGAAGACTGAACCCACCACCACTATTAGTAGCGCTGTGGCGGCGGCGACGGTCTTCACTGGGACGAAGTAGGTCTGGACTTTAAGCCCGCTTATAGTTACATTTTCTATGTAGCCCGTGTAGAGAGGGCCTATGCTGGGCAGTAGGGCTACCTTATACCCTCCCTCTTCCCTTAACTCTAGAGGTTTGACGCTAAGGCTGGTGAAGTCTCCGCGCACTTTAAGAACTACTGTGTAGTTTTTAACGAGTAAGCCCACGCCTATGTAGGCTGGCAACGTTACTTCCTCCCCTGTCTTAGTAAGATTTACCTTGTACTTAATTACCAAGAAGGCTCTCTCACCATACCCCATCGGCGGCGCCCTCAGCCTAACTCTGACCTGCTTACCGCTCTTAGTCTCCCTAACGCTGTAGGAGACGAAGCCTCTATTCGGGTAAGGCCCGAGCGGGCCGTTAACCCCTATTACCTCTACGTTTAAGGGTAGGTCGTAGAAGAAGTAGTCGGCCCTAGCGCCGGAGATGTCGAGAATAGTTATGTTATCGCAGAAGACCGCGTAGTCGGGGTTGTCTATGATTATAGTCCTGCTTAAGCTCTCTATAGTGAGGAATAGGGTGTTCACGGGGACTTTAGCCCTAACAACGGTTATGTTCCCCCCTCTAACTATCCCTCTGAAGTAGACATCTCCGCGCTCTATGGTAAGCCCGCGAGGGCGTACCTCCATTATCGCCTCCGTTGGGAATACGATTTTAGCCGTTACGTTAGCGTCTAAGCCTATTGGGGAGAGGGAGAGTGGCACCTCGATCAAGATGTAGTGAGTGGCGTTATATGTGTACAAGTCACCGTATATTTCCACCAGGTTAACCTCTCTGTACACGCCTGGCAAGTCGAATACCAGCACGTCCCCCTCCAACCTGGCCGGTACCTTCCTCCCCTCTATCTCCGAGTAAGCGGCGACAAGTTTAGACGAGTACCCGCTTATGTTCAGTTTAATCATTGTTAAGTCAAATGGAGCGCTGATAGTGGTCTTAACGAGAATGTAGTTATCGTGAATTAGAGCCTCTTTGTGCACTCTTACAAGCTCCTCGTTGGGTTGACCCGCCACTACCACCGCCAGCATTAGCAAAGCCGTAATCAGTACAGCCGTGACCGCCCTCATCAACACCACCGTAAAGGCTAACACCACCTTGAAGAAGCTATACGATAAATAAATTGCGTTATCAGATCATGAGGCTCAGCTCGTCTAGCAGTAGTATTCCGAGAACCTGTGTTAATATTAAGAATATCCCTTCATCCTTAGTTACTCTCTTATCGTCGGTTATCGCACGTTCGACAATCCATAGCGTAAGGGCTGATGCCGCCAGCTGGAAGATAACGTAGCCATCTAGGGGAACAGGCGCCAGTAGAGCCACTAAGGGGAATACTAGTAGTATGCTTTGTACGATACCAGCTATAAGGTTAGAAAAGCCCAGCTCTAAATACCCCCTGGACGAACCTAGCACTGCTATTGCGTGTTCAGGAATACTGCCAGCGAAGGCTAGAACCGTAGCGGCAAGTACGGGGTGTAGGTTGGCCTCTGCTGTCCAGAACTCAGCAGCCGAAGATATTAGTTCGGCGCCTAGCACTATGCCAGCTATGCTTAGGCACACTTGGAGCACTACTTCTTTTTTGTCTAGTTCTTCGCTACCTTTTGAATCCTCTTTTCTCTGCCGAAGGAAGGCGGCGTATGCGAGGTATATTAAGAGTGGAATTACGGCGGCCTCCCTGGGTAGTACCACTTCGTTATTGCCAATTATAGCCGCCACTATACCTACAAAGGTGAAAAGGAAGCTTATAGTAGTGCCCATCCTCATAGCCTCGGACTCCACGGTTAAGGCCTCGCTAGGGACGGCGAATACGGGCCTTTTCCAGGTTATCAAGATAATGAGTAAACCCAGTAGTATCGCGTTAAAAGCGGCTGCTAGCATAACCATTATGGCGGCCACCTCCCTTAGGTGGGGAGATAAAGCCATGAAACCTGCGAGGAAAGCTTCGGGTAGATTAGACGCGACGCTAGATACTACCCCGGCTACGTAATCCGAGAAGCCCAGTATTTTAGCTAAGCCTTTAAAGCCCCTGACGCCTATCTCGCTCGTAAGCCATACTAGTACTAGGCCGTAACCCAAGTATAGAGCTGATACTAGAGGGGAGAGCTCCAGTAATAATAGTGCAAAGCCTAAAATCACTAAGACCGCCGCTATTCTATCCTTCATAACCCACTATCCACCCCTTCGCTATCTTGAATACAAATAACATTTATAACTAGAGCCTCGGGGAGGAATGACCGATACCAACAAGCTTATAACTAGTAGCTTGTCTATTCGCCCTTGCGAGCTTGGAGGTGTATGAGTAGCGATGCCGCGCAAGTATTACTGCTCGTTTTGCGGAGAACTCATAAAGCCGGGAACGGGGATAATGTACGTTAAGAACGACGGGACAATCTACAGGTTTTGCTCTAGCAAGTGTTATAAGAACATGTTGAAGTTGCGGAGAAACCCAGCTAAATTGAAATGGACGCGAGTATACGTTAAAGGCGGGAGAAGGTAGTGATGGAGGAATACGTCCGGTCACCCATAGTGGTAGTGTTGGGTCACGTAGATGTAGGGAAAACCACGCTACTCGACAGAATAAGAGGTACGGCTGTTGCTATGCGCGAGCCCGGAACCATGACACAACACATAGGGGCCTCGTTCTTGCCTTGGAGCGCTCTTGAAAAACTCTGCGGACCGTTAGCTAAAGGTTTAAAGGCCGAAGTAAAGATACCGGGTATACTAGTCATAGATACGCCGGGCCATGAGGCCTTCGCTAACTTGAGGAAGAGAGGAGGAAGCATAGCAGACCTAGCTATACTGATGATAGACGTGTTGAAGGGCTTCGAGAACCAGACTTACGAATCTCTTGAGATATTAAAGGCTAGAAGAACGCCATTCCTCATAGCTCTAAACAAGATAGACAGGATACCGGGCTGGGTGTCGCATCCAGATCAACCCTTCGTATTTAGCTTGAAGAAACAAGACCCCGACGTAGTCGCTAAGCTCGAAGAACTGACCTACTCGATAGCTGCTGAGTTCAATAAACTAGGCTTCCGCGCAGATAGGTATGACAGGATAAGAGACTTCGCACGAGTAGTAGCAATGATTCCTATAAGCGCTAAAACCGGGGAAGGCGTACCAGACCTATTACTCGTCTTAGCGGGCTTAGCACAACGGTTCTTAATCAACCGCCTTAAAGCCAGAAAGGGGCCGGGGAAAGGGGTCATCATAGAAGTTAAAGAGGAAGTAGGCTTAGGGACCGTCTTAGCAGTAATACTCCACGACGGCGTACTCAGGAAGGGGGACACAATAGTCGTAGGAGGGGTGGAGAAGCCGATAGTTACCAAGGTTAGAGCGCTCTTAATGCCTAAACCCCTTGACGAGATGAGGTCCCCCCAGGATAGATTCTACAGCGTAGAAGAGGTTAGCGCCGCGGCTGGCGTCCTTGTAGCCGCCCCAGAGCTGGAAGGGGTAGTTGCCGGAGCGCCCCTGGCTGTCGTGTGGGACGAGGGGAGGATAGAAGAAGTTAAGAGGGAAGTTAGCGAGGAAGTTCAGAGCCTGAGGATATCGAGACAGAAGGCCGGTGTTGTGGTTAAAGCCGATACCTTGGGTAGTCTGGAGGCGCTGGTGACCTACATTGAGAACAGGGGTATACCCGTTAGGTACGCTGATGTGGGCCCAGTAGTTAAGAGAGATGTGGTGGAGGCCCAGATAACTAAGAACGAGGATAGGTTGCTGGCATCGATACTAGCGTTCAACGTCAAAGTTACAGAGGAGGCCGAGATAGAGGCTAAGGCTAGCGGGATAAAGATATTCACGGGGAATATAATCTACAGACTTGTCGAGGACTACTTAGACTGGTACAAAAAAGAGCTTGAAGCTGAGGAAGAACGCATACTGAAGAAGCTAGTCCCGCCGGCCAAGATAAAGATACTGCCGGGATACGTATTCAGGAGGAGCAACCCAGCGATCGTGGGGGTCGAGGTACTGGTCGGTAAGATAAGGAAAGGGATACCCTTGATGACAGAGGACGGCAGGCGGATAGGAGAAATCATGCAGATACAGGAGCACGGACAACCAATACCCGAAGCCGTGAAGGGACAAGCAGTAGCAATCTCTATACGCGGTAAGGTGATAATAGGTAGACAGGTGAAGGAGGGCGACGTCATATACACCGACGTACCCTTGGAGGACATATCAATCTACCTAGATAGATTCGTGGACAGGCTCTCCGAGGAGGAGAAGAAGCTGCTGCTCTGGATGCGTAAAAAGAAGATAAAAATGGCCAGGAAAATGTGATTCTCTAAGGAAGCGGTGCGGTGGACCCTGTGGAGGGATACTTCGCGGAGTATCTGAGGAAGCAGTCCAAGAAAACCGCTAGGCGTAGGAGGGGTAAAGCAGTCTTTATAGTTGAACAGGAGGTAGAGAAAAGCTCCGTCCCCTCAGAGCTAATAGACAGGCTACTTCTAGACAGTGAGGGAGACGTCTACATAGTTGAGAAAGGGGTTGCAGAGGGACTAATAGCTAGGATAAGGAGCTTAGAAGAGGAGAACGCGAAGCTCAGAAGAATAAACACAATCCTCCAAGTCGTGGTAGCCGTGCTCCTACTTTTAACGATATTGTTATGGGCTTTCGGAAGGTGACAAGATGGGCTACAGGAAGCTAGTGGCTAAGCTCAGGGAGGAGGTCGAGAAGCGATTCGTCGGGAATAGGGAGGCTATTAGAGGCGTAACGCTGGGCTTACTCTCAGAGAGATCTACAATCCTGATTAGAGGCCCTAGGGGTAGGGGTAAATCCACGCTCATGCTATTATTCCTTAAGGGGATCTTCGGAGACGACTACGTCGTGATTTCGGGAGCCTCTGAGGTTAAGAGGGGAGAAGTAGTCGCGCGCTTACACCTGCCCTCCCTCGAGAAAGAAGGTGTGGAAAGAGTAGTGTGGTCCGCCTTCGTGAAGGCTAAAGGTAAAGGCATAGACGAGGTTAACAGATTGAATCCGTACACCGCGGCTAACATATACCACATGCTGCAGTTCGGGGAGGTCTGGGCCTACGGTAAGCGGTATTTAACCAGGGACTTCGTATTGATAGCCAACGAGAACCCCGGAGACCCCACCACGTTCACACATCCTCCACCGTTCTACGACAGGTTCGACGTCAGCGTTTACCTGCGCTCGCTGAGCCTAAGCGAGAAGTTCGAACTTCAAAAACTGCTTGAGAAGACGTCTCCCGTCGATGACATGCCCCAGGTACTGAGCTTCGAAGACTTGAAGGAGGCTAGGGAGGAGGTAGCCGAGGTAGAGTTGGACGTGGAGATTATGGGTACCATAAATGTCTTAGTGAGAGACTTACAGGCGTGCGTTAGGGGAAGGGACTACTCGCCCATAAAGCCCCCTGCCCTTTGTGAAGGGTGTCACTTCGTCAGGGGTGTGTGTAGTGCTATAAAGGAAGGGCCTAGCGAGAGAGCCACCGTGGTGCTGACGAACCTAGCTAAGGCTAAGGCATGGTTGGAGGGGAAGGTAGATGTCAGCGATATCTACGAGTTAGCGTTATTAGTCCTACCTCACAGGATGGAACTCGTGAGAGAGGGGCTACCCTTAGCCGAACTAAGGGAGATCTTAAGGAGGGAGGAGGAGATAAACAGGGAGAGAGAAAGTAGGGGGCAGTGGTTCCTCCTCGATAAGTTGCTCAAGGGGTTTAAAGCCGACGTATACAGGCTTGCACGAGAGATAGCTATGGAAGACCTAGTGTTCGCGGAGGAGCTGATCAAGCTAGAGGGGAAGTGGGTTAAGGAGGGGGCGATTAAACCTGAGGAAACCCTGGGCTTTGAGATTCTATGAACTAGTAGAGAGGGAGTTTAACGTGGCTAGGGGGGAGATGTTCGTACCCCCTCTCAGGTTGAGGCTGAGGAAGGGGGATTTCGTCTCTCTATCTCTGGGGAGGACGGAGGCCGTCGTTACGCTTCCGCCGAGGTTACTGGACGAAGGAGCCTTAGAAATTCTCAGGTGGTACTTCAGGCACCTGTTAGCTCACGCCCATTACTGCCCCTACGATATAAAGACCGCCTACATGTTACAGCGGGCGGCTTACTCGGTTACGGGGGATTGGGGGAAGGCATATGAAGCCCTCTACGTGTTCTCAGAGCTACAAATAGACGCTTATTACCTGCCGCGCAGGTTCATGGAAGCCCCCCAACATCTACGTGACGTCTACTCCGAGAAACCTAGGGGGGTGAGGGCATTAGTATACTCGGCTTTAAGGGAAGCCTATGGAGACCTATTGCCAGCACACAGAATTAGCAGAGACTTAGAGGATTATGGCAGGCTAGCTTTAACAATAATCCTAAGCACTAGGGCGTGGACTGGCAAGGTTAAATTGATAGCCTCCATTATCCGCAAACTAGAAGAGCTAGGCACGATAAAGAGGAGGAGCCTCAAGAGGGGGAAGCCCGAGCCAGCCAGGACTTCAATCCCCCTGACGAGCGATTACAGTCCTAGGGGAGGGAAAGAACTCAGAGAGGTTTTCTCCTCGATAGAGGACGAAAGGGAAGCAAAGGCGTTCTACGATCTATGGGTAAAGAGTAGGGTGAAAGAAGAAGCTGGCGGTGAGCTGAAGCGGTTAGTAGAGAGAGCGAAGAGAGGCATGCGTGGAGAGAAAGTGGGGACTAGGAGAAGCCCCATAGAGGGCGAGGAACCCCCGTTACCCTCAACTCTGTCTAAGCCTCTCAAGAAGCTGCCCCAGAAACTGGTTAACGAGACGTGGAGGAGACACTGGTACAGGGCGCGGGCTGAAAAAGTACTCGTAGAGTACGAGACGGCAATCGCTAGGAAGAGAGCTACGTGGAGCGTTTACGCGTACACGGACATATGGCTCGCTGAGGACGACATAGAGGAGCTAGACCTCGAAGCTACATTTGAGGAAGGCCCGTTAATACCTGAGGTAACTACTTCAAAGCCCGTCTATAGGCCGGGCCCCCTAGGTTACTCCCTTAGACTCGGCCCAACACCAGCCGTACTCGTAGTCTTAGACTCAAGTAAGAGTATGCTCACGAGTTTTAATGACGCGGCGGTCGCGGCCTTCGCAGCTCTCCTGGGGGCCAAGAGGGCTGGAGGTAAAACTGCTGCCATAAATTTCTCCACTAACTACCTCCTGGCCCTCTGGAATGAGCCAGACGAGAGGAAAGAGCTAGTCCTATCCCTACCCCAAGGGGGGTACACCATCCTACCTCTAACGGCTATAAACGTAGCGTTAAAAGAGCTAAAGGGGGAGAAAGCCTTTGTAGTCATAATAACGGACTGCGGCTGGCAGAATATCTCTGAAGCCCTGCCCTTCCTATCCCAGGTATCCTCTAGAGGACACGCGGTAGTGGTGTTCCATATCGAGGGGTGGAAGTACCCCAGAAACGTAGACCTGGTGAAACGGCTCGGAGCCTCCCTCTACAGGGTGAAGAAACCCGAAACCCTTAGGAGCCTCGTAGTGAGGGAACTTGAAAGAGTAAGAACCGCTAAAGCCGCTTAGAAAAACAGCTGTAAAAAATGAGTGCGCTCAGAAACCTGTGGTGGACCGGGCGGGATTCGAACCCGCGAATGGAATCCAGCGGTTAGCACACCGCCGAATCCTCCCGCATGCCAAGCGGGCGCTCTCCCACTGAGCTACCGGCCCAGATTATTGGGTTAATGGTAGGTTTATTTGTTTTTCGGGGGTCATAAACAGTGGTGGAAATGTAATGCCAAGCGAAGGCCAGGAAAGTGAGGTGAGCACCGCTGAGGAGGCTGTCAATCAGTGCTTGGACAGCGTGGTGAGGGTTTTAAAATTCTCCTCTGTCTTTTCTAAGAGAGATCGGAAGAATCTTAGGAAGATACTCCGGAAGCTACCCGAAGAAGACTTAATATACCTGGCTAATTTGTTCGACGACCTCTACGAAGAACTCGTAGCTAAACTTGGGGGAAACGAGGCTAGTCAGTCTTAGCCCCCTGACCCCCAGTTCTCGATTAGCTGGGCGATCTTTGTCGGCAACTCTTCTATGCGCACCCTTATCTGTTCCCTAGTGTCCCTGAACCTTAAGGTTACCGTGCTGTCCTCGAAGGTCTGCCCATCTATCGTTACCCCGAAGGGCACTCCGGCTTCATCCGCCCTAGCGTAGCGCCGCCCAATACTTCCCTTCTCGTCGTAGAGCGCCGTGAACCTGGTCTTGAGCAGTCTATAGACCTCACGAGCCTTGGAGACGAAGGGCTCCTTAGTAACTAGGGGATAAACCCCCACCTTTATCGGTGCTACTCTCGGATGTAGGGAGAGCACGCGCCTATCCCCTATCACCCTGTAGGCGTCGGTTATCAGGGCCAGTATCACTCTGTCGAGACCAAACGAGGGCTCTATTACATATGGTATCACCTTCTCCCCGTCGTCGTGTATTCCCATGTCCTTCCCACTGTACTCCTGGTGCCTCCTCAAGTCGTAGTCGCTCCTGTTAGATATGCCCTCTATCTCCTTCCACCCCATAAACGAGAACTTGTACTCTATGTCGAAGGTCTGAACAGCGTAGTGAGCGAGCTCAGTCTTCACGTGCTCCCTAGCCCTCAGCCTGTCCTCCCTTAAACCTATCCTCGTAAGCCACCGTAAAGACTCGGCGACCCAATAAGCGTGCCACTTAGTCGTTATAGCCCCGCTATCGTAAGCCTCCTCTATAGTAACTCTTTTAGCCTCCTTTACCCCCCTTTCCTGCATCTCGGCTGTGAGTAGGTTTAGCTCTAATCCGCGCACCTCGTCCCAGTAGGGGCAGTCATCGAGCTTCTTCGGGTTGACGAAGTACTCGATCTCCATTTGCTCGAACTCGCGCGCCCTAAAGGTGAAATTCCTGGGGGAGATCTCGTTCCTAAAAGCCCTGCCTACCTGGGCCACGCCGAACGGGAGCTTGAGCCTAGCGGTTATGTGAGTATCCTTGAAGTTAGTGAAGATTAGCTGAGCGGTCTCAGGCCTGAGGTAGGCTAGGTTGGCCTTCGTCTGCTTAGGGCCGACGTACGTGGTGAACATCAAGTTGAATGGTACGGGGTCTCCGAGTTCGCCGCCGCACTTAGGGCACTTAACCCCGTTCTCCTTTATAGCCTTCGTCAGGAACTCGGAGGTTAGCTCCGTAACCTCGACCCCCACATCTTCTAAGAGGTGGTCAGCTCTGTACTCCGCCCCGCACTTCTTGCAGGAGACCAGGTAGTCAATGAAGGACTCCACGTGCCCGCTAGCCTCCCAAGTCCTTGGGTGGGTAATTATACAGCCGTGAATACCGACGATGTCATCCCTGCTCCTAACGAAGTAATACCACCAGTCGTTGAGAACTTCGAGCCTCATTTCGGCGCCTAGCGGCCCGTAGTCGAAGAACCCGGCTAACCCGCCGTAGATCCTCCCCGAGGGAAACGCGAACCCCCTACTAATACACAGCCTCGTAATATCCTCTAGCGAGGGCTCTACAGCCATGCTTTCAGCCTAAATCAGAAAATAGCACGAGCTTAAATCAGTACCGCTAAAACGTTAGAAAACATAATCACCCTCCTAACCCCACGTAGAACATACTCCAGGTGGTGGGGCCGCCGGGACTTGAACCCGGGACCTGGCGGGCTCCCGCCCCTCTTAAAGGAGTCCCAAGCCGCCCATCATAGCCAGGCTAGACCACGGCCCCGCATCTAAACACACCAATAGGACTTTTATTTAGCTTTCCTCACAGAAGACCGGGGCAAAACACTCTCAAACCGAGGCAGTATAGGCTATGTTACTATATGGACAGACTCATCAGACAACGAGGAACTGCTACTGAATGGAATAAGCCTTAACTCCTATACTATGAAAATCAATTTCCAAAATGAAAATTACCACAGATTATGAGAACTGGTGCGGCCGCCGGGATTCGAACCCGGGATTTCCTCGCGACACGCATCTGCGCGTGCCGCTCAGCGGCTTGGGGGGCCGCCATCCTAGACCAGGCTAGACCACGGCCGCTGTTTTTACTATCCCTGTAGGGGTATATGAGTGCTGCGCTTTCTATCTAGTACGACGCTTGCTCCACCTTCCATTCTCCTTCTTCAAGCCTCAAGTGTATGGGGACTGGCATTCCGAGCTGGCTCCCGTCGTTTCTAACCCTCCTGAAGAAGAGCTTAACGTAACCCTCCTCAACTCTGTCCACGCGTTCAAACACGTACCTCGCCCCTTTCTTCTCGACTATAGCCCTACCAGCCCTCCACCAGAAATCCGGAGTTCCCCCGCGGATGCTCGCCTGCCTCCTCAAGTCAGAGGTCAAGGTATTAAGCCATGCCTCGTAGTCACCACTCACAACGGCGTCGTAATGCTCCTCAGCCACCCTAATAGCCTCCTCAAGGCTCAAGCAAGCACCGTTCACCATAGAAACCACCGGTTATTATGTAGAACGCTACGTAGAGCAGAGAGTAAAGTAGAAAAACCCCATCAACACTATTACGCGGAGCCGGGGTCGCCTAGCCTGGTTAGGGCGCCGGTCTCCAGGGGCTGGAAGGAGGGTGAAACTCATAATCAGGCGCCCGCGATAAGATATCCGGTTGAGCGGGAGGAGGTATCTCCCTCGCATCGACTCCCGGGTTCAAATCCCGGCCCCGGCACCAATTTTTACTATTTAATTGATATTTTTTACGTATATTTTGATTCTACCGGCGCAGGGGTTTGAGGCTCGTTCTACCCAGCGGCCTTTAACCTTAACGTAGCGCTTAGTCCATTCCTCTAGTCTTTTGCGTGGTGATAGATTACGTATCCTTAGGAGCAGCTTTAGTCTTCGCCTGCGCTTGCCCTCCCTAAAACCTATGAGCCTAGCGAAGCGGAGGAGCTTTACCCAGTTTTTAAAGCTTAGCTTCCAGCACTCCCCGAAAACGAACGTTTGTCCGTCCATCTCTCTTATTTGCAGCGGTGAGTATGTTCTGTTTATTTCGAGTCCTAGTTTACGTAAAAGCCGCTCTACGTATTCTGCTACTTCTCTATCGCCTATTGCTAGGCCTACCGTAACGCTACTAAGAGCACTTCTATCCCACTCTATTGCAGGAGAGATGAAGCCTTCCGAGTCGAATAGGCCTTTGAGGAACTCTAATGGATAAACGTAAGCGAAGATCCTCCACAAGCCGCTGTACCAGAGCTCTTTAAGCCAGCCAGCATTCTCACGCGTATGCCAGCAACCTTTTCTGTCTGGGCGTACGTTAAGCCTTACGCCGGTAACTTCCTCATACTTCCTGGCGTAGTACTCGACGAACTCTCTATCCTTTACGCGTAAACCTTTGCCTTTCCTGGAGCGTGTGTAGTCTCCTACTAGTACGCCTACTAGGTACC
>CAZFWY010000017.1:0-25507 GCA_964522715.1 uncultured Thermofilaceae archaeon
TAATACTGCTTTCACTAGCTCCGGCTGTTGTGGGTTCCTCTGCTATAAGGTTCTCCCACCAACCCCCTCTTATCCTTTCGTCACAAATTTCGGTTCTAAATTACGACTACAGGTATCCTGACTGGCTATCCGTTTTAGAGTGGATAAGGGCGAACGTGCCCAGAGATGCTACCATCGCCACGTGGTGGGACTACGGTTACTGGATATCCGTTAATACTGGTAGAAAGACTACATGTGATAACGCCACTCTAAACTCCACTCAGATTAAGCTTATCGCCAGGGCTTTCCTCTCCAACGAAACAGTTGCTCTGAAGATATTCAAAGAATTAGGAGTCGAGTACGTAGTCGTATTCGAGCCTTTCCAGTACGTCCAGGTCGCTGGTATGATGGTATACTTCCCCGGGTATGGCGGCGACTTCTCTAAGAGCGCTCAGATGGCTAGGTGGATAGGCCTAGACCCGGACACCTACATTAAAACGGTGTGGTTCGAGTACCAAGGCCAAAGGTATCCCCTCATTGTGCCTAACAATACGCCGGAGGCTCTCAACGCCACCCTATACCATATGTTGTTCGCCAGAACCCCCTTAAGAATGGCATACATATTCGAGCCCCTACCTTACTACAACAGGCCAGTACCCGGATATGATGGCCCTCTCTTCAGGATGCCTTCGCCGAGCCACTTCAAGCTGGTGTACGCCTCTGAGCCTAATGGATGGGTTTTAGTGTACAAGGTAATGTACGAGGAGGCTCCCTAACTCAACCTTTTTAGTACTCGCCGTCTTGAATCAAAGCGGTATGATAGAGTCTAGTGGATATAGTAGCGAGGTTAGGGAGATCTTAGAGTCGAAAGGTATTTCTCTCTTCTCTAGGGTTAAGCTCCTCTTAGAGGACGGTAGAGTCATAGAGGGGATTATACTCCCGAGGCCTGAATACGGAGACCTTGACGTACTGATAATTAAGTTAGATAATGGTTATAATATAGGCATATCTAGGAGGAGGATTAGAGATATAAGCATAGTAAAGCCGTTTAAACCAGCCCCTCTAGTATCCGTAAGGCACCCCGAGCTAAAGCCCGGCCTGCCACTAGTCTATATGATCGGGACTGGTGGAACCATAGCGTCGCGTATCGATTATAGAACAGGGGCTGTCTACCCATTCTTCTCGGCCGAGGAGATATACTCAATGATACCCGAACTCGAAGATATCGCCTTAATAAAGGCTGAGACTCTCCTCTCAATATTCAGCGAGGACATGACTCCCCGTTACTGGATGGAAATAGCCGTGAAAATATACAATGTGTTTAACGAGGAAAAGCCAGCTGGGGTGGTGATAGCTCACGGAACGGATACCATGGCTTACAGTGCTGCGGCAATGGCTTTCGCGCTCGATAAGTTACCCGGACCGGTAGTCTTCGTAGGCGCTCAAAGATCATCTGACAGGCCCTCTAGCGACACCGCCATTAACGTTATATGTGCGATTAAAACAGCTATTGAAGCCCCCTTCGGTGAGTCAGTTCTGGTAATGCATGGCTCACCAAGCGATGACTTTTGTCTGGCTCACAGAGGGGTGAAGGCTAGGAAGTGTCATACGAGTAGGAGGGACGCCTTCCGCAGTATAAACGATGTTCCCCTCGCCGTTATAAGGCCCGACAAACCTCTCAAAGTGATTAATGACAGGTATAAGCCTAGAGATCCTAACGGCCCCGAGCTGAGAAACGGGTTTGAGGAGAAAGTCGCGTTAGTGAAGTTTTACCCTGGCATGACCAGCGACATCATAGATGCACTGGTGGATAAGGGTTATAGGGGGATAGTACTGGAGGGATCTGGATTAGGGCACATCGCTACCAGTCTTATCAAGACTGCGGAGCGGGCGATAGATGAAGGAGTGGCTGTGGTGATGACCTCGCAGTGCATCTGGGGCAGGATAAACATGAACGTTTACCGGACGGGCGTAGAGCTTCTCAAGGTAGGGGTAATCCCCGGCGAGGACATGTTGCCGGAAACAGCGTACGTTAAGCTGAGCTGGGTGCTTGCGAGAGCGTCCGATTTAAAGGAGGTTAGGCGGTTAATGTTGAAGAATATAGCTTTTGAAATTAATCCGAGAAACGAGGAGCGGTACTATCCGCCTGTCCACTGGGGTGTTCGGGTTGACTGAGAAGATAGACTATGAGAAGCTTGGGCTTAAGTGCGGGTTAGAGATACATCAGATGTTGGACACGAAACACAAACTGTTCTGTGCATGTCCCACAGAGTTAAGGAAGGACAAACCTCACTTCAACTTCAAGCGCAGGCTGAGACCTACTAGGAGCGAGCTTGGCGAGATGGACCCGGCGGCTCTCTTCGAGTTCAAGAAGGGGAGGGTTTTCCTCTATGAGGCCTACCAGGACTCCGTTTGCTTGGTTGAAATGGATGAGGAGCCCCCCCACGACCTTAATAGAGAGGCGCTAGAAATAGCGCTTGAAATAGCGTTGCTATTGAACGCTAAGCCTGTGGATGAAGTACACGTAATGCGGAAGATAGTTATTGACGGCTCGAACACTACGGGTTTCCAGAGGACGGCTCTAATAGCCATAGACGGTTATATTGACGTTAACGGGAAGCGAGTGCCTATACAAACAATCTGTCTTGAGGAGGACGCAGCGCGTAAGATCGGCGAGGAGCGTGAAAAAGGCGTCGTGGTTTATAGGCTCGACAGGCTAGGTATACCTCTAATAGAAATAGCCACAGGCCCTGTAATGCACACGCCAGAGGAGGCTCAGGAGGTTGCTCGTAGAATTGGGAGGTTACTAAGGGTTACGGGTAAGGTTAAGAGGGGGCTAGGCACTATAAGGCAGGATCTTAACGTTTCTATAGCGGGCGGGGCTAGAGTAGAAATTAAGGGGGTTCAAAGGCTCGAACACATAGCTAAGATAATAGAGCTAGAAGTTAAAAGACAGTTAAATCTGCTCAGGATAAGGGATGAGCTGAAGAGGAGAGGAGTGAAGAGTGAAGACTTAGACGTCGAACCGGTCGATGTAACACACGTATTCGAGAAAACAAAGTCTAAAATCGTTAGGAAAGCCCTAAGTAAGGGAGGAGTTGCGCTAGCTATAAAGCTTAAGGGCTTCGCGGGGCTTATAGGTAGGGAGATTCAGCCCGGTAGGAGGCTGGGTACAGAGTTCGCAGACCACGCCAGATTTTGGGGCGGTGTTGGCGGTATCTTCCATAGCGATGAACTACCGAGTTATGGGATATCAGCGGAGGAGGTAAAGAGGATCAAGGAGGTTCTGAAGTGTAGGTTGAGCGACGCGTTCGTCTTGGTTTTCGGCCCAGAGAAGAACTGTAGGGATGCTTTAAAAGCTGTGATTAGGCGGGCTAAAGAGGCTTTAATAGGGGTTCCCGAAGAGACGAGGGGTGCGAACCCCGACTGTACTACGCGTTACCTGCGCCCTATGCCAGGTAAAGCTAGGATGTACCCTGAGACTGACATAAGGCCAGCTAGGGTTTCGGAGGATATGCTGGCGAGGATAAGGGAGAGTCTGCCTGAGTTCCCCGAGGTTAAGCTTAAGAGGTTCGTGGAGGAGTTCGGGCTTAGCAAGGATCTGGCCGAGAAGATCTTAGATTCCCATTACCTCCCATTATTTGAGGAGGTTGTCAGCAGGGGGGTATCTCCAACTCTTGCCGCGACGACCCTAACCAATACTTTAGTAGAGCTGAGGCGTGAAGGTATAGATATAGAAGCCTTGAGTGAGGAACACCTGCGCGATGTCCTGCTCAAGGTAACGAGCGGGGAAATCTCAAAAGAGGCCATATCACAGGTGCTCACATATCTCTCAAGAAATCCCGATAGGAACGTAGAAGACGCGGTGAAAGCCCTAGGGTTAACTGTGATGAGCCCCGAGGAAGTTAGAGAGTATGTTAGAAAGGTTATTAGCGAGCATAGGAGGAGAGTGGAGAAGCTCGGCGGGCGCGCAATGGGATTTCTCATGGGCATGGTTATGAAAGAGCTTAGGGGAAGAGCCGACGGGAAACTCGTGAGTGAAATCGTTAGAGAGGAGCTAAGAAGAGCGCTTTCTACCTCGTCCTCGTCTTAGCTCTTTAAGCTTTGTAGCTATTCTCTTTACGATAACGGTCTTTTTATCCTCGCTATAAACGAATATCCTGCCTTTACTCTCAAACCAGTGAGCTGGGTGCTTAGCCTCTCCGTCAATTTCGACTTTATATCCGCATTTTCTAGCCGCTTCGGCTATCTCCTCTATGGTCGGGTTTTCCACACAGATACTCCGCGGTACTCTCCTTCCCTCTCTCCTAGATTTACTGGAATCGAAGAAGAAAGGCCATATGACTATCTTGCGCTCTCTCTCCATAGAACTCTTACTCCTCTTTTATCAAGATGGCATTTATAACCCCGTCCTGTCCAGGCCTTGAAACCACCTTAGCCCTCCCTATCTCTGTGAGGATTATAGCTCCTCGAGTAATTATGCCGCGCCTCTCATAGTCCTTATTGGCGGGGTTAGACACGAGGCGCAATATCTTAACCTTCTTAGTCCCTTCTCCAGGGATGACCACGTTCGCTGTGGCAGCTACTTTCACCCTGATCTTAGTACCCCCACCCTTAGTTCTTATCTTCTTAGAGACCTGCTTATCCCCTATCCTGGTTTCCGTGGGGAAGCGGCCCATCAAGTACTTCCTCTTAACCTTGACATGGCACCCTTTCTTACCCCCGCTAACCTTCCTGAAGTCGTTACCGTGATATACGCTCATCTAACCACCACACGAACCCACCTAACAATAACTCCCCTATTTTCCTTTCGCCCTCGTAAGCAGGCTTTCCTGGATAAGTATTAAGGATCCACCGAGCCTATACGGGAGACTCTGGCGGGCCCGCCGGGACTTGAACCCGGGACCTGCGGCTTTCTTCAAGCTCCGAAGGCCTGCGGCTTTTCTAATAGTCGCCGCCCTCTCCAGACTAGGCCACGGGCCCTATAGAATCAAAACGTAGAGTTCTCTTTATGTGTTCTCTTTACTTGATAATTAGAGAAGCGGGCCCGTGGGCTTCCCGCGAGGTCGAGCTCCATTTGGCGCGATTACCTAGCGCGCGTCTTCCGCCCGGCACCCCCATGAACGCGCACGCCCACCCTTAGGGCCGCTCCCTTCCGGGCCTAACCCGGTTCAGGTGGTTCAGGGATTCGCCCTCTCCTCCGAGAGGGCTATCCCCCACGTGCGCCCCATGGGACCGGGCATCATTATCCGCACCACTAGGCTCTACGCCAAAGAGGGAGCCCTCCCTCGCGGTTAACGCCCCCCGCCATATCCCCCGTTTGCGGTTACAGGGGAGGGGTAGCCCCCCGGGGCTTTCCCCACGGGCCATGTCAATACTTGTATGTCTGACTTATTTGAATTGCTTCTCTCATTTATCCCATTATTGCTATGTGTTTAACAGATAATTTTAAGTAGAAGTGAAAAATTAAGTGGATGCTGGGTGATTATATATGTCGCTAGCGCAGATAGGTGGAGTACCCGTATTGATATTGAAAGAGGGAACGACGAGGAAGACGGGCCGCGAAGCAATGCACATAAACTTAATGGTTGCAAAAGCTGTAGCTGAAGCCGTAAAATCTACTCTCGGCCCCAAGGGTATGGATAAGATGCTCATCGATAGCCTTGGAGATATCACGATTACCAACGATGGAGCTACTATTCTCGACGAAATGGATGTTCAGCACCCGATAGCTAAAATCATGGTTGAGATATCAAAGGCTCAGGACGACGAGGTTGGCGACGGCACTACTACAACTGTTATTCTGGCTGGCGAGTTACTGAGGGAAGCGGAGAAACTATTAGACAAGAACGTCCACTCAACCGTCATAATCTCCGGGTACAAGAAGGCGCTAGAGAAGGCCAAGGAGGTTCTAAAGAGCAGAGCGATAAAAGTAGACATAGACGACGAGGAGACCCTGAAAAAGGTCGCTATGACAGCTATGAGGGGCAAAGCCGTTGCTAGCGTTAGAGAGTACCTCGCCGATATAGCCGTAAAGGCGGTAAAACAGGTCGCTGAGAAGAGGGGCGACGAGTACTTCGTAGATCTAGACTACATCCAGATAATTAAGAAGAAGGGAGGCGCTATCAGGGATACCAAGCTAGTTTACGGCGTTATAATAGACAAGGAAGTCGTCCACCCCAACATGCCTAAGAAGATCGAAAACGCTAAGATCGCCCTGATAGACGCGCCGCTGGAGATAGAGAAGACCGAGATAGACGCCGAGATAAGGATAAGCTCTCCAGAGCAGATGCAGGCCTTCTTAGAGGAAGAAGAGGCAATGCTGAAGGAGATGGTTGACAAGATTAAGAAGGCTGGTGCTAATGTGGTGTTCTGCCAGAAAGGTATTGATGATATGGCCCAGTACTTCCTAGCCAAAGCAGGCATACTAGCCGTACGCAGGGTGAAGAAGAGCGACATGGAGAAGCTGGCCAGAGCCACGGGAGCCAGGATAGTAACAAAGATAGAAGACCTAACGCCAGAAGCACTAGGCACAGCGAAACTAGTAGAAGAAAGAAAAGTAGCAGACGAAAAAATGGTATTCGTAGAAGGATGCCCCAACCCGAGAGCTGTATCGATACTGGTAAGAGGCGGATTAGAGAAGGCCGTAGATGAGGCGGAGCGGTCTCTCATAGATGCTCTCAGCGTTATAGCCGACGTCATCGAGGATCCATATATCTTACCTGGTGGAGGGGCTCCAGAGGCTGAAGTAGCTAAGGAGTTGAGGAAGTACGCTCCTAAAGTAGGTGGACGTGAGCAATTAGCCATCGAGGCGTTCGCTAACGCAGTAGAGGTAATTCCGAGAACTCTGGCTGAGAACTCTGGCTTAGACCCGATAGATATAATGGCTGAACTCAGGGCGGCTCACGAAAAGGATGACGGCTGGAAGTACGGTGTAAACGTCTTCGACGGCAAAGTGGATGACATGCTTAAACTGGGAGTTGTTGAGCCATTAGTCGTAAAGGAGCAGGCGATGAAATCAGCGACTGAGGCGGCCGCGCTTGTACTCAGGATAGATGATGTCATAGCTGCTTCAAAGTTAGAAACTAAAGAAGAGAAGGAAGAGAAAGAAGAAAAAGAGGAGACATCAGAGTTTGATTAAACCAGGTTTCTTTCACAATTAATTTATTATTAGTAAGTGTTTATTCCCCTTTTAGCTTTACCCAGCGCAGGTACCTGTTAACTTCCCTATAGTGGCATTCCATAGCGTATCAAGGTCGTCTCTTAACACCTCTACAAGGAATTTATCTAGAGAGTCTTGGCTATTCTGGTAGACGGTTTTCAAAGTATTCATAAAGCCGCTGATCATACTCAGTAGCATTACTAAAGCCATTAGGGCAACTGCGAGTAGTAGTCCCTCCTCTACTAATTGAGAGCCTCTCTTACCTACCCTCACCTCTCTCACCGCCAATTTACTTAGTAAAACTTAAAAAGACGTATACCCAAACTTTCATTTTATAGGAATATACTTACCGTCATTATTTTCAAAGAAATAAACTCGAATCGTACTTTACATCGATTACAGCAGTGACGCATAGCATTCCATAAGTTTTCACGCGTGACAGTATCCAATGCTCGAAAGAGACGGGGAATAAGGGTTAAGGTTTTTGGGAGCCGCAGGAGTGGCTAGACTTGGATCTCTGCGGAGGGAGAGTACATGGGGTTGGCCGGAGGTTTTGACGCCTGGATAGTAACTGTCGGTAGCGAGCTCTTAATAGGGCGAGTAGTAAACACTAACCTAGCGTGGTTAGGAGCTAGACTTACGCTCTTAGGTTACAAAGTTAGGGGTTGCTTAGTAGTACCCGACATCTTAGACGATATAGCTTGGGCTTTTAAAACGGCGTTAAGCAGGGGAGCACGGGTCGTAATATCTTCTGGAGGGTTGGGGCCTACGTTTGACGACAAAACGGTTGAAGGCTTAGCTAAAGCTTTCAGCTTAAAACTCGCCCTAAACGAGGAGGCCTTAAAACTGGTCAGGAAGAAGTACGAGGAGAAGGGGTACAGCCTTACTGAGTCGCGAGTTAAGATGGCGATACTACCGGAGGGCTCGTCCCCTATTCCTAACCCTGTAGGGACAGCTCCGGGAGTAAGGCTGAAGCTGGGAGAGACCCTGATGTTCCTCCTACCCGGCGTCCCAGCCGAAATGAAAGCCATGTTCTCGAAATACGTGGAGCCAGAACTCAAGCGGATAGGCCCCCAAATATTCTTCGTAGAGCGCTCCATGAGAGTATACGGCGTCCCTGAGTCTGAAGCAGCCCCCATCATAAAGCGCGTGTTAAAGATCAGCGATAACCTTTACATTAAAAGTCACCCTAAAGGCTCGGAACTCGGCGAGCCAGTATTAGAACTACATATAACGGCGTCCGGGAAGAGCCGCGAGTTACTGGAAGAACTTGTAGGTAAAGCCATAAACATGCTTCTAGAATTACTTAGCGAGAAAGAAGCAAGGATCGAGATACTGAAATAAATAAAAAATAGGGAAATTTTTTAAAGTATCTTTCTGATTAAATCTTTCTCTGTTATAATACCTATTAACTCGTCCCCCTCAACTATTGGAAGCCTCCTTATGCCATGTTTCCTCATAATAGATAGCGCTTCGCTTAAAGGAGTATCCGGCTTAATAGTTATCAGGGGCTTAGACATTATATCTTGACAGAAAACACTCCTGGGATCCTTCTCCTCCAGAATTACGCGTTTAAGAATATCCCTCTCAGTAATAATGCCTACAGGCCTGCCTCCAGATATAACCACTACAGCCCCGATATCATGGCTAATCATCTTCTCTACAGCTGCAATTACGGGGTCTGAGAACATGACCGTGACTACAGGCGTAGTCATAATCTCTCTAACAGGCTTGTCAAAAACTTCGCTCATCAAGTATTATACGCCTCAGTAAGGTATAATTTTTCCGTCAATATTGCTGGGCGATAAAAATACAAAAGTCAACCTACTTAAATTACTTTAAGGCTTTTAACAAAGTGGATGAGAGGCGGTGTTAAGACGTGCCCTGGGTAGGTGTTGAATACGGCAAGAAGAATCTTGAGGAGTTTTCAGAGATTATCGTTAAAATGGGGTTAAGCGTACTCGGCAATATAGAGATAGAGGTAAAAACCGGTAGAGGATGGATCAAGTTCATAGTGCTAGAAGTCGCGGGCTTCGTTGAGGGTTACGCCGCGGAACTAGCCAGGCTAACCCAAGCCCCCTCGCTAGAATCTGGACCCCACCTCATAATGGGGGAGCCCAGCGCCGGCTTCTGGGAAGAAGCAGTTAAGGTAGTGTTTCCAGATGGAGAGAGCGAAGTAATACCAGTGCTCAGCTATGACGGATTCCTAGACCTCAAACTACCCACGGAAAATGTAAGAGGCATAGAGGGCACCATAACGATAGGCGGCAAAGTCTTTAAGCTACCTCTCTCCCTAGACGACATCCTAGAGATCTATGAGATGGGGAAGAAAGCTGTGGAGAAAGTGGAGAAAGCAGCTTCCGTGTACGGAATTAGAAGGATACTGTCGAGCGAGGCATTATTGGAGCTGAGCAGAGCGAAGCGTAAACCCCCGAAGTACGAGGTCGACTACGAGGCTGGTATAGCCCTAATAAAAGAGGAGGACAAATTGAGGACTACGAGCGTACAGGCGCTCGTTTTAGAGTTGGCCGTTAAGGGATTCGTTGATGAAGCAGCTAAAATCTACAATGAGGCCTCGCCCGAAGTGAAAGAGGCTATTGAGGAGGCCGTAATAGAGGAATACAAAGTCTATAGCAGTATTAAAAGTCCTAAAAAAGCGAAGCTCGAAGAGTTAGCCAAGAGCATAAATGTAGAGTTACCCGCCGAGGAGGCTTAGGGGTACCTTTTATAAGCACATAGAGTAATCATCATTACGGGTAGTTATGACGGCATTGTCTTCACGTATATCCTATATCCAGGCATCTCCTATCAGGCGAATTGCAGCTCTCCTCGACGAGGCTCGGAGGAAGAAAAACATTATCTCCTTCGGTGGCGGCGCTCCCAGCCTACCCCCGCCTAAGGAAGTAGTTGAGTACATGTGTAAGCTGCTGAAGGAGAGCCCCAGGCTTGCTGTCGGCTATACTGGTACGAGGGGGATACCGGAGCTACGGCGTCTCATAGCAGAGGACTTGAAGAAGTACTGGGGAGTTGACTACGATCCAGACAAGGAAATAATAGTCACTACGGGAGGGACTGAAGGTATATATGCCGCATTGTCAGCCGTACTGGAGCCGGGAGATGAGGTAATAATTCTCGACCCCACTTACCTCGGCTACAGTGAAGCGATAAAGCTCATCGGGGGAAAAGTTAAGAGGATACCAGTGACCGTTGAGCGGGGTTACCAGCCAGACATAGAAGACCTAAAACACGCCATAACGCCCAGAACCACAGCGGTAATCCTATTAAGCCCGGACAACCCCACGGGCAGAGTGATAAGTGAGGAATTCGTCAAGGGCCTCGTAGACCTAGCTGAGGACTACGATTTCTGGATAATATACGACGCAGTCTACAAACACATAACCTACGGCGAGGCCAAGAATCCCTGGGTAGACGCTTACCCTGGAGCTAGAGAGCGCACCATAACTATTAACTCGTTTTCGAAGGAGGCTTCTATCCCCGGGCTGAGGCTCGGCTACATTACGGGCCCGCCCAACGCCATAGAAGCCATAGAGAAGATTAAGCAGTACATAACCCTAGCGCCCGACTCTTTAGGACAGTTCGCCATGCTGAAGTTCTACGAGGACGGCGTAAAGGAGCGCTACCTCAACGAGGTCGTGATACCCACCTATAAGCGGCGCAGAGACTTAATGTACGAGTTGATAAAGAAGGAGCTTCCGGAGGCTAAGACTGTGCTACCTGAAGGAGCCTTCTACTTCTTCGTAGATATAAGGTACTACCTTGAAGCTATGAAGAGGAACGACGAGGAATTCGCCAACAGGCTCCTCTACCGGAAGGACGTAGTGGTTATACCGGGCTCTTACTTCGGGGAGAAGGGTAGGGACCACATCAGGATGACGTTCGTGGCCGAGCCTGAAGAACGCATAAGAGAGGGTATGCGCAGGATAGGGGCTTATGTGTTCAGCTACCTCTAAGGGTATTATGCGGTAGAATATTATTTGACCCTAACTACATTATCTTGACAAACACCATGTTGGGACTTGTTATCGATAAGCTACTCAGCAGGAGAGACGAACTACTGAGGAAGATCGAGGAGCTGGAGAAGAGCGACTTGAAAGACCCCGTAACTTGGAACGAGATACCCGATCCCATTGACCTGCCACTAGTAGGAGTCGACGGGAGCATGAACCTAAAAGAGTACAAAAGTTTCGCTGTCTACGCCGTAGACGCAGAAGCCATCATTTCAACGTCTAGCGGCATCCACAGTGTCTGCAGTACAGCGGACGTAGACGTAGTTGTACCTTACTGGCTACCGAGAGAAAGAGTCAGACTGTACATGTCTACGCTAGAGGTTAAATGCGCCTTAAAGGCCGCTAGATGTACGGACGCCCCAATAGTCATGGACGGGTCTATAATCAGCATGCTCGTAAAACCCATCCCCTTCGCAGACGTATTGCTACGCGACGATTACCTAGTAAGAATGGCCGGGAGTTACGCCGCTATCTTCGAGAAGTACGCCGCTGAGGAAGACCTAGAGTTGAAGTCTAAGGAAGAAGTCCCCCGTATAGCCGAGAAGTACCCGTACAACCTCGAAAGCCTATCCCTACTCATAGAGTATGTTGAATACCTGACCATGCTTAAAGAGTTGATACTGAGCTACAGGGAGAGGCTGTGCTCGGTCGCCAAGAAGTCACATAGCAGGGAAATTTTCAATGCGCTTTCTCCAGACGTAGCAATAATAGAAAAGATCACTAGGCGTGCTGGCTTCTTCAGGCAGAAAGACCCCAAAATCCTCAGGGAGGTCAAATGGAGAGTGCCCGTATACGGGGACATATTCTCGTCGATAACGTTCACCATCGTCTATGCCAGGCTCGAAGATAGAGGCCCAGTCCTCAAGATAGAAATACCCAGAGAAGCTGGAGAAGACGAGGTCCTAGAACTACTCGGCGTGTTGAAGCACCACAGCGTTAACGGTTACCCCTACCCGCTCACTAAGGCGCATAGAAACGTTGAGATAACTAACTCGGACATGGAGACGCTCGTACGGGCCTTGAGCTTATACTGGGCTAGAACTGGTCGTGAAGCGCTTCGCTAGCCTGTTCTCCGTAATATTTATAACTTGTTAGGAAAGATATGAGTAGTTAACATATTATATATGTTAAAATATATATAACTCTTTTCGCACATATTGTGCGCTTTCGAAGTAAACGCGGCGGGGTGTCTCTTTGCCCTATCTTAGCGATGCTCAAAAACGTGTAGTTGCGGCGCTGATGTACGCTAGGGGAGATGTAGCAGAGGCTGCTAATTATATCGGTGTAAGTAGGCAGTATGTATATGAAGTTATAAGGAAACTTAGGAGGAAGAACGTGATATTTTACTGCGAGCCTCCATACAGGATTTTAGGCTTAGTCCCCCTTCTAATAGTAAGGGAGCCGGACGGCCGCTCTCTTCCTTGGCAAGACTACATCGTGTATAGCTTAGAGTTTTATGGATTTAATGGGAAAATGTATGAAACATGCGTCTACGTATTCCCCGACGATAGAATAGATATCCTATTCAGGGACTTATCAAGCCTGTGCTTCATAACGACAGAGCTTCACGATATTTACCAGCCCATACCAAGCGTAACTCTCAGAGAATTCATAAGGAGCGTTAAGCGCCACAGCTACGCAAGGTGGAGCCCTAAAAGTCTTCGAAGGATAAGCTTAGACAGGCTAGATTACCTACTACTGTCAGAGTTTTCAGAAGATTTCTTTAGGCCTTTAAAGAACATAGCGGGGAAGTTCGGTGTGAATAAGAGCACTCTGTCTTACCATTATAGGAGGCATGTTAGGAACCTCTTAAGGCTACGCTATTATTATCAACCTGACGGGAAGCACCCCCTCTTCGCGGCGAAACTACATATTATAGACAGGAACGTGTTCTCGCTCCTCCTCCAAGCCGACTTCATCCGCTTGCTCCTCCCCTCAAGAGACTTTGAAGAGGCATACGTTCTACTAGAGCTATCGTACCGCGACTTCAACGATCTAATCAAATCCCTACCCTCACTGTCCGACGGGGTCTTCGAGACCATAATAGCCGGAATTGTAGAGGACAAATCGATAAAAAGAAAGCCTCTCAACCTATCCCAGCTAAAGGAAGACCGCATTTTAAGCTTGTAAAATTTTATTTTGGTTCTTGGCTAGACACCCACTCATCTCCCTCCTTTTCAATACCGCTAGTCCTTGTATCGCATTTCTGACTAGGAAGGCCAGCTCAAATATTAAGGTCGTAGACTAGGATTACCAGGGTGAGGGAGGACTTGTACATAACTATAAGGTTTAGGGATAAAGGTGAGGTCATAGCGAAAATAGATGCGGCAGAGTTAGCTAAGCTACTGCCGTTAACCGGAGTTTCAAATGTATGGAAAGAAGAGGTCTACTTTAACATAGGAGTGGATCTAAAGGGGGAATTAGTGTCTAAGGTTAAGCCGGGAACCGTGGCATACTGGCCGCCGGGCAAAGCGCTTTGTCTCTTTTATGGTGTAAACCAGCCCTATAGCCCGGTAATAGTACTAGGCGAGCTTTTAGGCCCCCTCTACTACCTTGCCTGGGTAGAGAGCGGCGAGGAGGTCGAGGTAGTCGAGTATAAGGACTACGGGAGGACGGGTTCCATAGCCGCTGAATTAAGGAAGAGTGGAATAGATGCGGCCAGCAGGGCCTGGGAGGACTATCAGAGCATCGTAGCGTTGAGCGAGGGGGTGAGGTTAGAGATCTTCGTGGAGGACTACGGGTTCTATCTGGAGACTGAGCCCCTATTCCGTTACGATAAAACGGCTATTTCGACGAGCCTCGTCCGAAGGTTAGGGGGCCTTATCAGCGGTGAGTATGTACGGTTAGATCTCAACGAGGAGGGATACGTCGTAATTTCAGGTGTAACGACTAGATTAGAGGACCTAGTCCCAGCGATTAAGGAGCTATCATCCCTATGGCTTAAATCTATGAAGGTAGTGGAGAATTTCGGGTCATTGAAGTAATGCGTCACAATTTTCCCTTATTAAATTTCAGCCATCAAGAGGTCTATACAAATAGAAATATAAGACGCTGACAGAGATGTTGCGCTGGTGGTAATGTTGCGTAGGATGTACGGCTTCTTGCTGATGTTAATGTTGGGTTTGCTAATATTCGTAGCTCCTGAGAAGGGCTCAGCTATAGTTGTCAAGGGCCGGGTTGTAGATGTGAATATGCGGGGGCTAGGGGGTATAACCGTAGAGCTATATACTTTAGATGGGATACTTGAGGAGAAGACGCTAACCGATAGGAACGGTTATTTTTATTTTGATCTAAAGCAGGGGGTATATGAACTCTTAATCTACGGCGCTGGGTACGAGGAGAAGAGGGTCAAGTTTGAGGTGCCAGAGAAGGGCTACGTTACTTTGGAGACTATAGTGCTAGACTATGCCCTACAGATACAGTTAGAGGCTGAGAAAATAAGGGTGAGGCAGGGAGATAAGGTCGAGCTCAGCTTAACGGTGACAAATAGGGGGCATTACGAGGAGCCTGTCACCATAGAGTTATCATACCCCCCCGGCTGGGAGGTCTACTTGGTATCTCGGGGTAACGTCGAAGTGCAGGGCTTCAGTTTAATCCCAGGAGCCAGTATATCGCTGCAACTTGTAATGGTCGTTGGGCGTAGCGCTAAGGGAGCCTACACAGTGCTCCTAACGTTTAAGGGGAACGTAAGAATAGAGAAGAGAATAGAGGTTTACGCAGAGCCGCGCAACTGGGGCCTCATAGATACCCAGTATTCCAGAGTGACCGGATATACTGGAGAGGAGCTGACAATAGGTCTCTCCGTTAGGAATACGATAGGCGAAAGCGCGGACATAAAATTGAATGTTCTGGGGCCGGAGAACTGGGACGTAAAGTTACAAGCCCCCGACGGGCACACGATTAGCTCGATAAGGCTGGACGAGGGGGCAGAAGCTAGTCTTCAGATCAGAATGTACATACCGGAAGGCACGGCGGAGGGGACGTATAGAATAAATGTGACAGCTGACGCCCTAGGTGCACACTCCGAGCTAGTTATAACTGTAGATGTTAAGAGCGGCACGGATAAACTAAAGATAGAGAGTGCGTCGCCTTTCGTGGAGGCGCACGCCGGAGAAGTAGCCATTATTCCTCTTAAGGTGTCTAATAGGGGCTCCTCGGCTACACCCGTGACTTTCACGGTAGTAGGTCTTCCGAACGACTTCACTTATAGCCTGAAGGAGAAAGAGGGTAGCCTCGTGAGCAAAATCTACTTATCAGGAGGGGAGACCAGAGAACTCGTAATGGAGATAGACATCCCACCAGGCACGGAGCCTCAGCTAATTGAGTTCTTCCTGAAAGTTGATGGGAAGAAGAGCTCGGATGAGATAAAGCTGGGACTGAACGTCTTAGGCGAGTATAAGCTAAAAGTAGTTACGGAGAACTTCTACGTCTCTACGATGGTCGGCTCACGGACTAAGTTCGGAATTAGAGTTAGAAATGAGGGTAATGCCCCCCTCACAGACCTAACGATCGAAGTCTACGACGCGCCTCAGGGGATAGAAATAAGCGTCGAACCAAACGTTGTCACCTCGCTTCCTCCTGGCGAAGAAGCAGTATTCATCTTAACAATAGATGTAGACCCCCAGCTTTCCACGGGCTTTTACCACGTGCCCTTGAGAATAGCGGCTAAGGGTGTAAGAGTTGAAAGAGTACTAAAGGTCGACGTTAAACCTAAAGGTGAGAACATCTACATAGGGCTCTTCGCCATCCTCCTCGCAATCCTAGCGATAGCGTACGTATGGAGGAAGTATGGTAGAAGGTGATGCTCCTTGGAGTACGTGGTTGAGACCGAAAACTTAGTCAAAATATACTCTGGGAATGTGAAGGCCCTAGACGGCGTAAGCCTAAGAGTTCCTAAAGGCGTGGTTTTCGGGCTCTTCGGGCATAACGGCGCTGGGAAAACAACGCTTTTGTCAATATTAGTAGGACTTGTGAAACCTACCAGTGGATCGGCTAAAGTCCTAGGATTAGACGTTCTCAAAGGAAGCGTGGAGATAAGGAGGAGGACAAGCGTAATGCCCGAGGGATATGGCTTCTACGAGGATATGAGCGGCTTTGCAAACCTGGTCTTCCTCGCTAGGCTTGAAGGATTTGATAAAGAGGAAGCCAGGGAGAGGGCTAGAGAAGCTATAAAGCTAGTAGGACTCGAAGACGTGGCCGAGAATAAGGTGGGGAGCTACTCTAGAGGCATGAAACAGAGGCTATGCTTAGCTCAAGCCTTTCTTAAAGACTCCGACCTCTACCTCCTTGATGAACCGACAGCTGGCCTAGACCCTGAAGGAGCGTCAATGTTCAAGGAGCTAATTACGTCACTGGTCAAGCAAGGTAAGACTGTGATCATAAGCACGCATTTACTACAGGAAGTAGGAGGTATCTGCAGTCATGCAGCTATAATTAGGAGGGGCAAGATTCTCTCCCAGGGAGAGTTCGGTGAAATAGCCGAAAGAGTAAGGCGCATGAAAGGATGTATGTACGAGGTCTCAGCTGAGGGCGCTTTGGATAAGTTTGCCGAGCTATTGGAGAAGGAGGACTGGGTCTCTGAGACTACGGTTATCTGGCAGAAGAGGATAGTCAAGGTAGTTACTACTAGGGAGGCTGGGGGGGATATAATGGAACTAGCGGAGAAGGCTGGCGTGAAAGTCCTATACATAAAACTCCTCCCATCGAGTTGGAGCGAAATATTCCAAGCCTTACACGGATAGGAGGGGGTGATAGCTTTGACGAACCCGGTCCTCGTAATAGCGGAGAAAGAGTTCGGGGACGCCGTTAGGAGTAAGAGACTCTGGGGGATGACTCTAGTCTTAGTGGCCCTCTTCGCCCTGATGGTGTTCTCCCTCTCCATACAGGCAACCCTTCAATCCGATACGTCGCAGCAAATCGTAATACTAGACCCGTTATCCAAGATTCTGGTTAGCCTTTCCTCGGCGATCAGTTTCGTAGCCCCGTTACTAGGCTTATCGCTGGGCTACGACGCAATATCAGGTGAAAGGGAGAAAGGCACTATGAAGCTCCTCTTGGTACGCCCTGTATTCAGAGACCAGCTAATCAACGGGAAGGTCCTTGGCGCCTTGGTAACGATTAGCTTCTCACTTGGGCTCTCGGGATTAATACTCATAGGGTTCTCCTCAGCCTTCCTAGGAGCGACCCTCGACCTCGACATCGTACTAAGGTTAATTATCTACTTACTGTTGTCGATACTCTTATCCATGTCCTACTACTCGATCTCCCTGGTATTCTCGGCGAAGTTCGAGAAGTCCTCTAGGAGCCTCTTGCTGAGCATAGCCGTGTGGGCGCTATTCACTTTCGTCATACCTTTAATCGCCTTCCTCTTCGTCCTATCAGTGCTAGGCCCCCCTCCCCCACCTCAAAGCGGGGAATTCGAGGAGTGGCTCGTGAAGTCCTCTGAGATCCAGAGCTTTATTGTCTTTGCAACACCCAATCATCACTTCTCTAGGGTTGCAGACTCGATACTACTGGCGAGGGCCGCCATGGAGTCCCAGGGACTCGGTATCTCCGAGATTCCAGAAACCATAGCCGAGGTAGTAACGTACAACTGGGCCAGCATTATCATGCTGATACTCTTCTTCGCAGTCCCCTGCCTAATTAGCTATGCGATATTCGTATCGGCCGAGAAAGAGTAAGACCTTGACATTTGTCGAAGTTTCTCTTTTATACGACCTCCAATCCTTACTCTCTTAAGGGGATAGTAAATGAGAAGGTATTTCCTGGTATTGATATGCATTTTAGTACTGGCTGTGTTAACATATGCGCAGCCTAAATCCATCGTTTTGCCCAACGGGGCTCAAATATACGTGCGCCTGGAGAATCACGAGGGCGTAGAGACCACAGAGTTTAAGCCTAAGGACACGGTCATAGTAGTATTCTCCTGCGCGCAGCCATTCACGATAGAGGTGGACGCATGGCTCATATACCCCAATAACCAGCCACCACCGAGAAGGTTAGCCACAAGACTCCCGGTCTCAGGGTCTGGGGGCGACGTAAGGGTACCCCAGCTCTCCCTCATGCTCTCAGAGAACGACCCCGGGGGTCAGTACGCTATAAGGATAAGGGCTTATGACCCCACGACCAACACCACGCTACCCGAGGTAGACTTAATATTCTACCTACATAAAGAGGCTGAAACCCCCGCCTTCACAGTAGACCCCTACTTGATCGCGGCTATAATACTAGCTGTGATAATCCTCGCGGCTTTAGCCTTCGTAGTACTCCGTAGGCCGCAGCCAGCGCCTCCGCCCATACCACCCGCACCACCAGTAGTTGAGGGAGAAACCATGGTTACCGAGAAGGGAACGATGCCCCTGGTAGCTCTCGCAAAGCTAGAGGCACCCGGGGGGAGAGAACTAATCATAACCGACGTGGAAAGGTCGTTCGGCCGCGGTGACTTCGAGTCCTTCCTCCCGTGGAACGCGGCGCAAACAATCAGTAGGAGGCATTTCAGGATATTCTACAAGGCTGGCAGGTGGTACATAGAGGATCTAGGCAGCACCAACGGCACGCTCTTAAACGGCCAGGAGATAAGGGGTAAGGGGCCCTATCCTCTAAGCGACGGGGACGTGATAAGTCCAGCCGGGGTCATCAACCTAGTGTTCAGGGAAACAGGGCCCTCGGAGGGTATATTCAGGGAGCGCCGCGGGAGGCTTTAAACGTGATAGTGAAGTACGGGCCTAGGTCTCTCCTATAGGCCAAAGCTATTATAGTACCGTCTTTTAACTCTACGGCTTCGGAGGGCCTGCCCCTACCGGCCCACAGCACCCTCCACCCTCCGAGACCCCTCGACACGGCAGTCTTGTTGAGGGAGCCTAGGTCTCTGATGTACCATTTGTCCTTTTCTTTGTAGATCTCGGCGTGAACCCTGCTTATAAAGGCTTTAGGATCTTTAATCAGTAGCTTAGCCCCGCCGTCCTCCTCCACAAGCCTAACGGGCCCTATCTGGTCTCTAGGCGCCCTGCCGATAATTATCCTCTCTACTTTAAGGGGCACCTCTATCCCCGCAACTACCAGTATGGGTACGGGCCTTACTAGAGGCGGCGGAGTCCCCTTCAAGTAGGCCAACATCTCCTCCGCGCTCGCAAACCTATCCTCTGGTCTTGGCATCATAGCCTTACGTATGGTTTCAGCCACATGCGGACTTATCCCCGGCACTATCCTCTCGGGATCTAAAGGTTGGGGGTTAGCGGGGTAACCTTTCAGGAAAATTATCGGGTGCTGCCCCGTCAACATGAAGAGTAGCGTCGCGCCGAGAGACCATATGTCGCTTTGAGGAGTAGATGACCATTTGAGCTGCTCTGGGGCTGTATATCCCCCCGGGGCGCTTACGATCTCTTTAATCTGCTCATAGAAGTACTTGGCGGTGCCGAAGTCTATGAGGTGTGGCTCCTCCTCGGGGTCTATAATTAAGTTCTTAGGCCTAATGTCCCTGTGAATAATGTTGAGAGAGTGTATGTAGGCAACGGTCTCCAGTATCTTTATCTCCTTGTCTACGGCCTCGTTCTCCGAGAGGGGCTTGCCAGCGTACAGCCTCTCCATGGTCTCCCCAGGTACGTACTCCACCACTGGGGCGTCCAACGTGTCAAAGGGAATCATATCCACGAGGCAGGGTATCCTGGGATGCTCTAAGAGAAGGAGTATCCTGGCCTCCTGCGCCAGCTTCTCCCTGTTTATCCTATCCCTCCTAGGGTCGCCCGTAATACGCGGGGTCTTAATAACAACTAGCTTCCCATCCTCCAAAGACTTTGCCAGCCAAACGATGCCCATCCCACCCATCGACAACATCTTCTCTACTAGGTACCTGCCGCTGCTCCCCTCGACTACCTCGCCTGGCTTCAGCTTACTCGGCTCCTCCACGACACCACACCACCAAAAAATAGAAGTTGAGGAACTTAAGTGTTAAGCGATGAAACTTCACTTAGTCTCAGAAGAAGATTACGAGGATTTCGTGAAAGGGATGAACGACTCATTGTTCGAAAGTCTAGAAAAGTACGAGGAGTGGAAACGCGAACTCTCCATACTGCGTGCCTTCTGGGCCAGGAGGGAGAGGAGAGTGGCTCTCCTAGGCGTAGAGGATAGGGGCGAAATAATAGGTGTAGCTAGGCTCCTAGTAGTCCCCTTCTACGAGCGCGGGAAATGGGGTGAGAATGGAGAGTTGAGAGGCGAGCTACAGGACATCTACGTCTCACCTACCTACGCTGAGCAAGTCGTCAGGCAGCTGGTTAAGGGCGCCGAGGAAATCCTATCGACGAGGGGCATCTCCACCTTTGCTGTCTCCACTTGGTTTAGCCATGTGTGGAGCGGTCTGGATAAGGTGGGCATGAGTCCTTACGCCCGTTCAGTTCTCTTCTACTGGGACACAGCTTCGGAGATACCATTAGAGGGGAACCCGGATGTTAAGATAAGACTGGCTGGGAGAGAGGACCTGCCAGCCCTACGAAACATCCAGAGACAAAGCTGGGGCTTATTTATACCCCCAAACTTCTCTAAACAAGACGTCCTACTAGCCTTTTACCGAGGTGAAGCTGTGGGCAGCGCCTACCTGAACAAGTACAGCGGGAACATGGACTTCGGCGTACACGTCGTGAGGCCATATCAAAGGATGAGGATAGGAACCGCTATCCTCCGCGCCGCGCTAAACTACTACCGCGAGAGGGGTTTCAAGAAGATGTTCGTAGTGAGAGTTCTGAGGTCATTGTCTAAGGTTAACATCCATGACTCGGTGGCTTTGAAGTTCTACAGAGCTTGTGGAGGCAGGATAGCTAGGGAGTACAGGGGTTACAGGTGGAAGAGAGTTAAGAGAAGGCTAAAGCTGGTAGACCTAGGCGAATATTTCTCCTAATCTCTCCTTCTCACAATAGCGTCGCGGGGATCCATAGTTCGCCAGACTACCTCTAACCCCCCAGCCGCTATGACACGGGCGACATCCTCAGCTCTAACCCCCATTTCTACCAACTTCCCGGTGACTTCGATTAGAGGAGCCTCTCTGATGCCCGACAGGTACTCTAAGACTTCCCGACTGAGTTTGAGGGGCTCTTCTCTCTTCTCGCGTATTCTGGGTTCGTAGCGTTTCAACGCCCTATACACGGCGTCTACAGGAACTCTGTTCTTGTAGACTATCACCTCGTGGGGGAGGTTCAGCGCTTCGGGGGCACACGCCAGCTCCCTATCTATGGCCACCAACATATTCACCCTCCTGAGGGCTTTGAGCTTCTCCATCTTTCTCTTGATGTAGCCCGGAGTCCAGAAGCCAACTATCTCCATGTATACCTTCACCCCCATCTTCTTGAAGACGAAGTCTGGCACCAGTACGTGCCCCTCAACTACTAGCGGCTCAGACTCTCTCTTCACCTCCCAGCCGCTCCCAGCTTTAAGGAACCTCTTGTGGAAATCCTCCTCGACCGCGCTGTCGTAGGGCTCGTAGCTCAGCTTTACCCTTGGTAAGGGAGGCGCGGTGCGGTGGGACAACGAGAAAAACAGGGTCTTCCTCTTACCCTTAATCTTAGCCCCCACGTACCAGTCATCGACGGCTATCAGGCTTGGCAGTAACTTCGCGAGCCTAGTACCATACCTCTCGGTCTGCCTGAGGAGGTTTGCCGGCCCGTCCAGGTCAAGTACTAATTCCTCTCCTTCACGCCTAGCCATGTACATCAACCCTAGCCGCTTGACGTTCCACAGTATGACTTTGACCTCAGAACCGGTAGCCCTGACCCTAGCCCTAACGTTTAACGCTTTGAAGAGCACAGTCTGAGCGAGGGACAAGTTGTACTCTCTTAAGAGCTCCTCTGGGCTCATCTCGTCGAAGCTCCGCAGGAGTTCGTTCTCCTCGTAAGCCGCTTCAAACGCAGTCCATAACTCACTAATATTCACCCCAAGGTTGCCAGCGACTTCTTCCAGTACTCTCATCCTCTCGTACTCGGATAGAGCGTAGCCTCCAAACCGCGCCGCGGCTCTAAACACCTCTATCCTAGCCTTCTCCGGGTCTACCTTCGTCTCTGGCTTGGAGAAGACCGCTCGCCTAATCATTAAGTGCGCGAGTCCACGGACAAACTTGTAGTGACAACCCCTCCTGAAAGCCTCTCTTTCAAGCTCCTTAAGCCTCTTAACCAACTCCCCCCTACTACGCCCCACGTGATCCCTGAAAATCCCAATGACCTTACTGGCTACGTAGACCTCTAGATTCCTCATCCTGGCGAACGAGGGGTAGATCCTTCCCCTCCACACGCGGGCGACTAATAGGTCCGCGGGGAGCACGCCTAAAACCCCTAAGGTCTTCCAAGGGCAACTCTATTTATTCGCTTCTCGGTTAAAATTGAAGATGAAGCTCGTATACGACAGAGGCACAATACTGCTCCTGGACACTCCAGTACCCTTCAACCCCCCGCCGTACTTCAAGTATGACCCTCGGGTAAAAGCCTACAGGGCTCTTGCTAAGGATTACCCCCGCGCTGTAGAAGACCTCCCCGAAGCCGAGGACTACGTGTTGAAGGAGTGTGAGTGCCCGCGAATAGACGTAGAGGTACCTCTGAGACCTTACCAGTTAGAGGCTTTAGAGGCCTGGATTAACGCTGGGTATCGCGGCGTTATAGCCCTGCCCACGGGTGCTGGCAAAACTAGAATAGCCTTAGCCGCTATAGCCGAATTACAGTGCCCCACTCTGATAGTAGTGCCCACATTAGAGCTAGTAGACCAGTGGATTATGAGAGTTAAAAGGCTGTTGAAGATAAACGCCACACCCTTCACTGGTGAATCTAAAGTCATCTCCTGTGTAACTGTCTCCACGTATAGTTCAGCTTACCTAAACGCGGAGGTACTGGGGAACAAGTTCCGCCTATTAGTGTTCGACGAGGTACATCACTTGCCTAGCTCGGCGTATAGGCAGATAGCGGAGCTGAACGCGGCGCCCTATCGTATGGGTCTAACCGCTACTCCCGAGAGAGCCGACGAACTCCACACTTTGCTCCCCGAATTAGTGGGGCCCGTAGTCTACAGGTTGACGGCGGCGGACTTGAAGGGTAGGTACGTAGCCGACTTCGACGTGGTCAGGATAACTGTGGAGCTGAGCGAGGAGGAGAGAGCCAGGTACGACGCTCTCGTGAGGAAGTACAAGTCCTACCTCTCCAAAGCCGGGATATCTCTTAGGAGTATAAAGGACTTCGAGAAACTCGTTATGAAGAGCGGCTTAGACCCCGAGGCCCGGGAGGCTCTCTTAGCGTGGATGGAGGCTAGGAAGGTAGCGTTCAACGCGAGGGCCAAGCTTATGAAGTTGAAGGAGATACTGGCCGAGCATAGGGGCGAGAAAGTCATAATCTTCACGGAGAACAACGAGTTAGTGAGGGAGATTTCCAAGAGGTTCTTAATACCAGAGATTACCTACAAGACCCCGCGGGGCGAGAGGAGGACGATTATGGAGATGTTCAGGAGGGGGGAAGTTAAGGCGATAGTCACCAGCCACGTCTTGGAAGAAGGTGTTGACGTCCCTGACGCGAGCGTAGCCGTAGTTATAAGCGGCACCGGTAGTAAGAGGGAGTTCATACAGCGCCTAGGTAGGGTCTTAAGGCCCAGGGAGGGCAAAAGGGCGGTTCTCTACGAGCTAGTGACGAAAGGGACTGCTGAGACATACGTCTCGTATAGGAGGCGAGGTAAAAAGAAGAGGCTTAAACATTAACTTCTACAATGGATTTGAAGACAACTTTGGCGCCCCTTTCTACGGACTTAGCTAGTTCCTCGGCTCCCACCATTACTCCCGGCGCTTTGACCACGTTGTCACTCACTACTAGGAAGGCCCCAGTCTTGAATCCTCGGAGCCTGCCGAGTACGAAGAGCGTAGCGCATTCCATCTCGACAGCCACCATTCCCCTGGGGATCCACGTCTTGAGGAATTTCTCGGCGTCAACGTAGAACGCGTCGCTACTTACCACAGGGCCTACTCTGAACTTTAATCCCGAGGCGGCGGCGTTCTTCACAAGCTGAGTGAGAACATCGTAGTCTGGGACTGCGGCCGTACAGTCGTAGGGCGCGTATGTCCATATAGTGCCGCCTATAGTGTATGAGGCGCCTGTAGGTATCACGTAGTCCCCTATGTCGAGGTCTTTTACCATGGCTCCGCAGCTGCCGAATCTGACTATGACCTTAGCGCCCAGCATTTTCAGTTCTTCGAAGACTATCGACGAGGAGGGGCCGCCTATACCGTGTACGCAGACGCTGACGGGAACTCCTTCGTACTTCCCTGTGTAGAGCAGGAATCCCCTCTTCTTACTAATTAGGCGCGCCTCGTCGAGGTACCCGGCTAATTGTTCGACGCGTGCGGGATCTCCTGCCACGACTACTCGGTTAGCTACGTCTTCAGGCCTGGCTTTAATGTGGAGGGGTTCCGTCATATTTGTCCTCTCGTTCTACACTATGCCCGAGGGGCTTTTAAGGCTGTGTATTAGGGAGTTTTCGCAAGTATTTATCGCTGTTCTTTTAGGGGTAGAAATAGTCTTCCTTCCTATTCAGGAGTATTTATTTATTCGTGCCGCTACTAATATCCTCGATGAGCGTGAAAAGAGCCCAGCTTATCGGTAAGAAGGTCTACAACCCGGATGGAGAGTATGTTGGGGAGGTCGAAGACGTAGCGTTCGCCCTCGGCGAGGCTAAGATCACGCTTGTCATTAAGGGCAGGTACGGCGGTACTGTGGAGACTCCTTGGGATAACGTGGCTGCGGCTAAGGACATTGTTATTCTTAAGGAGGCGGTTTCCGTACCTACCCCCCCAGCTCCCACAATACCTCCTGAAGAGGAGAAGAAGGGTATCAAAATATCATTACCTTCGATTAAGTTTGGCAAAGAAGAGAAGATATGCCCGTACTGTGGTAAACCCGCGACGTGGATACCGCAATATCAGAGATGGTACTGTTATAACTGCGGAAAATATATTGATTAATTGGTTAAAAATAGGTGTGAAAGGATAATAGTTAAAGTGGTGGTAAGGTATGCCGAAGACTATTAAGATAGATATTTTAAGGCCTGTTAATCCCTCAGGTCTTAGCTTCATAAGGTACTGCTGGGGAGCTATGGGTGCCCGTGACCAACGCGTAATAACGACCTATAAGAAAGAGTATTCCAAGTTACTTAGAGAGCTCGGAGGAAAGATAACAGAAAAGGTAGGCGAGGATAAGCTAATAACGGGGGTGATCGAAGTCGAGCTTAGCGACGACTCTGAACCCATTTCTGCTAAGGTGACTAGTTTAGAGATCTGGGAGAGGAAGGGCAAGATAGAAGAGGTTATAGAGGTATCGTTAAAGTAGGC
>CAZFWY010000018.1:0-23708 GCA_964522715.1 uncultured Thermofilaceae archaeon
AGCGCATACCGTGGGAGATAAGGTCCAGGTTCCTTGTTTTCAAGCTCAGGAAGTACACTAGGGAGGAGTTCGTAGAGATAGCTACTGCGGTTCTCGTGAAGAGGGAGGGCGTATCCCCCGACTTAGCCCGCCACATAGCTGAGAAAGTGTCTGAGATAAGCAGGAACGTTAGAGACGCTGTGAAGGTAGCTAGGCTGGTTAGGAGTAGGGAGGAGGTAGACGAATTCGTGAATATGCTTAAGGTGAGGAGTTAAGGTGCCGCGATTTGCGGTACCTGTTAATCTCTGAGGAACTAGTACCAGAGTTACTGTCAGCGGGCTTAGAGGAGCCCGTACTCTTATTCGGTAAACCCCCCGTAGCATTCCTCGTAGTCAAGCCGCGCCATTCATCAGACTACGGTGGTTTTTCCCTAGACCCCGCCGAGTTGGTGGGCATTATCCGGGAGGCCGAGAGTAGAGGGCTTAAAATGCTGGGTATATACCACGTTCATGACGGCCCGCCTATCCCATCTCCCAGAGACAGGTTTTTCATGGAGATTTGGAGGGTTTTCTGGTTGGTGAGGAGTAGCTCTACAGGCTCCTTAAAGTGTTGGTCTGTCTCGGGCGAGTGCCGAGTCGGGGTGGTTTAAACGAGATGGAAGGTGGTGGCGTTCGATTTTGACGGTACCCTCGTGGATAGTTATTCGTGCCTCCCACTGGTGTGGCGGCGTGTAGGGGAGGAAGCTGGGCTTAGAGGAGAGGTTCTCGGGAGGTTTGCCGACGTAGCGTATAGGTTAGAGGATAAGATGGAGAGGGAGGGGGTGTGGGATAGACTAAGAGTCATTAAGTCCGCGCTGGAAGCTGTCGGCGTGGATTTCGACCCCAAGAGCCTGCTAGAGGTTTACTGGAGGGAGAGGATCAGAGGTACGAAGGTTCTCCCCTGCGCCTACGAGGTTCTCTTGATGTCCAGAGAAAGAGGACTAATAGTTGCCTGCGTGACGTGGGATGACGGAATTCCCGGTCTTAAGAGGCAGAGGATAGCGCTGGCAGGCCTTTACGAGCACTTTCACGAAGTAATCATAGCGGGGGAAGACGTAGAGAGTAAGAGTGAAGCTTTGATGAAGTTAAGTCATAAGTACAAGGTTCCCAGGGATCGCGTTCTCCTAGTTGACGACAGAGCGGAGTGCATCGTGGAGGTCACAAGCGCGGGTTTCCAAGCAATATTAATAAGGTCTAGGTACTCCAGAGAAGGACAAGTGGATGTACCAGCCCTCTCCAGCCTATGCGAATTAATGTCTCTGCTAGGGGGGCCTGGTGAGGTGCATGGAGGGGAGAGAGCTTAAGATAGGAGATGTCCACGGCCACGTTAATCCCCTCAGGGGTATGGGGCCCCGCGCCTTAGCCAGGAGGTTCGTAAAAAGCGGTGGATGGCTTTACGGACTTGTTAACCTGACCTCCTGGTCTATAGGGGTTAACGTGATGAGGGCAGACGACTACAGGCGCCTATACAAGGCCACTATTAAGGCGGCCGACGAGATGAGGAAGGAGGGTCTCATAGTACCAGTAGTGCTTGGCCCCCATCCGGCCGAGTTCGTTAGACTTGTTGAGGGCGGCGTACCCATTGAGAAGGCAGCTCAGGTGATTATAAAAGCATACGATATAGCTGCTGGTTACGTGAAGGAGGGTGTAGCTCACGGTCTAGGCGAGGCTGGAAGGCCCCACTGGTCAGTACCCCGCGAGTATATAGAGGCCTGTAACAACATTACGAGGCACGTACTCTCCCTCTCCGCTGAGCTGGAAGTACCCGTACACCTACACATGGAGTCTAGCGAAGACGCTGTGAGGGATGCTGCAGCTCTGTCTAGAGATACGGGAGCTCCCAAAGTGGTATTCCACCACATAAAGGGTAGCCTGGCTAAGCTGGCCGTCGAACTGGGAATTATACCTTCAGTGCCAGCCAGGAGGGCCGAGCTGGAGGAGTCAGTCGAGGCCTGGCCACGAATAGTTATTGAGAGCGACTTCCTTGACGACCCTAAAAAGCCCGGAGCGGTGGTAGCCCCTTGGTCTATAAGTAGGACTATAAATAAATTGCTGGCTAAGGGTTTGATTGATGAGAGTAAGGCTTTCGAAGTCTTGGTTAAGAATCCAGCTTCTCTTTATTGTATAGGCATATAAGCCCAGACTATAATCACAGGCTTTATGTGCTCCTAGCAAAATTTTAATATTTTCTTTAGGTAGATTTTTCTAGGCGATTTAAATTGTCAGAAGGGGCCATCCATCTTATAGGTGAGAACGTAGAAATAGTAGACCTCCACCTACGCCCTATCAAGAACAAAACGTTGTTCGTCCCGCTCACCGACCCCTTAATGATTCTTTACGCGTCGGGAGACTACATATCTAGAAGGCTCAACTTAAAACCAAAGTACTACTTCAAAATACCCGGAATGCCCCCTATGATGTTCTCCGTAGAGGGCGCAGTTGCCCACCCCATAGTAATACTAGGGGCTGAGGGCTGCTCCTTAATGATGCTTAGAGTACCACCCAGGTATGGTGAAATCCAAAAATTATACGAGTTGATAGCCGAGAAACTTGTCAGGTGGGCGGCTAGAAACGAGTTTGACCGTATAGTAATCGCTGATGTCAAGCCAGCTCGCGGAGACAAACCAGAGGTTTTCTTCGTAACTGAGGAGAGACTGGTTGAGAGCGTGGCTAAGTACGGTTTTAAGCCTTTCACAGGCGTGTTTACCTCGGAAGCCACTTACTTCATGGACGAATGTCTGAGGAGTAAAATCGACGGGATAATGCTGGTCGTAGAGTCTGTAGCTATGAAGAGGCTGAGTGAGCTATTTAAACCTCAGGTTTCTCAAAGCGTGATAGAGGGGATAATTGAAGACGTTGCGAAGCATGATGAGAAAGCCGTCAGAACTGTTATTGAAGCGCTAAGCAAGATATCCAGTGTCGAGATACCTCTAGACGAGCTTCCCAAGTTCATGGATGAGATAAGAGACGCGCTCGAAATGTCTATTCAGTCCTTCCTAAGGATGCTCCACGCAGAGAAAGGTAGGCTCGAAAGGCTTATAATCTAAAAATGTTTTAGTGAGCCCTTATTTCCCAGTAATTATTTTTATACGCCTGCTGGGCATGTCGTGGGGAACTTTTATAAGTCTTATCCCAGTAAGTGAGGCGTACTGTTCATATACCTCGGTGATGTTATGAGGATGAGATGATGTACTGGCACGCGTGGAGGCGTTACACGGCACTTAGAGTAGCCCTATGGAGGCTTCTAAAGAAGAAAATAGAGGAATTAACGGAGCCTGAAGCCAAGCTAATGCTCGACGTAGCGGAGAGGGACTATCTCAACTCCATAAAGTTTGAAAGGGGCTTACTCGGCTATAGGGATTCCCTCGAAGCAGCGAGCATGATAGTTGAGGAAGAACTGGAAGAGGCGCCAGCATCTGCTATAAAGAAGATCAACGAGTGGCTCGACCTCTGGTTGGTTAAGTGGAGGCAGAGGGTTAGGCTCGCTCTGGCACCTACTAGGGAGGAGTTGGAGGCGCAAAAAATAGAGAATGAAGTCGCGTTCTTTTTCAACAACTTACCCTTCATAGAGGAGCTGAGAGACATAATAATAGGATCCCTCATAAGTAATGGAGAGATATGCTTCGTGGAGTTTCTGGCTGATAGTATAATTAAGAATAGCCTGGCCAAAATGTACAGGCAGGTTCAGGATAAGAAAAAGCTTCTAGAGATCTTTAAGAAGAACCCATACGTGTTATTAGACGACGCGCTGAGGCAAGTGAAAGCTTTGAGAGGGTATAAGGGCCCCTTGGTATCTATTAGGGTCGAAAAAGTGCTTGGGGAGAGCGTCGCTCCCTATAAGAGGTTTTACTTCTAGCCTAGCATCACTATTATATAACAGCGATGAATAGATAGGTTTGAGAGCATGGAGGATTACACGCGTGCTGATATAATAGGTGTTTACGAATCGTTCGGAGGAAGCTTCGTAGTGTTAGTTAAAGGTTTAACCTGGGAGAACAGAGTTCTTCCGATATTCATAGGATTCCCTGAGGCCTTAGCCATAGACGCTGCTCTACGCGGTTTTATCCCTAGGAGACCGCTGACGCACGACTTATTCGTAAACGTGCTGGATACTCTTGGGGTTAAGGTGGAGAAAATAACGATAGACGCCTTGATCAATAACATATACACGGCCACTATAGTCCTAAGTGAGGAAAGAGATGGGAAGAAAATATACCACCACGTGGACGCCAGGCCCAGCGACTCCATAGCGATCGCTTTAAGGGCTGGTGCGCCGATTTACGTGTCTAATAACTTGAAGAAGTACACCCTAGACGAGGAGGAGTTATTTAAGAGGAAGGAGAAAGAAGAGAGAGAATGAACCTCAGGAGTTTTAGTAATAAAGAGCTACTAAAGCTATACATAGACCATTTAGTAGCTCGTAACAAGTCTCCAAGGACTATTAAGACGTTTAGAAGCATTTTAACGCAGTTTCTGGAGTACTTAGGGGATAAAGAGCTGAGTGAGGTTAGCGTCTGGGATATAGACGGCTTTCTAGCCTACCTAAGGAGGAAGGGTTACAAGCCCGGGAGTATATATACTGCTGCGGTCGCCGTTAAGAGGTTTCTCGAATATGTCGGCTTAATAGAGAACTTAAAGGGTTTTGAGTACCCGCGCAGGCCTAAGGATCTCCCTAAGTACTTAGACCGCGAGGACATTAAGGCTCTCATCGACGCGGCTGACGAGGAGAGGAATGAAGAGAGGAGGAAGAGGGACAAGCTCATAGTCCTGCTGTTATATACGACTGGGATGAGGGTTAGCGAGCTGGTAAGCATAAAGGTTGGAGACGTAGATCTAGAGAGGCTATCCATTAGGATAAGGGGGAAGGGGGCTAAGGAGAGAGAGGTTTTCTTTAGCAGAGCTCTCCTACCCCTACTAGAGGAGTTCGTGAAGGGCCGCAGGCCTAGTGAACCCTTGTTTAAGGGTAGGAACGGTAAGTCTATTCACTATGTAACTGTCGAGAGAATTCTCAGAAGGCTGGCTAGGAGGGCTGGGATAGGAAGGAAGGTTACCCCCCACATTTTGAGGCATAGCTTCGCTACGCACTCCTTAATGAGAGGGATGGACGTTAGGGAGATACAAGAGTTGCTGGGCCACGCTAGCCTAAAAACTACGCAGGTCTACACTCACGTCAGCAGGAGGAGGCTGTTCTCCGACTATCTCAAGGTGTGGTCTGACCCTCTCGGCGAGCAGGGCGAAGCTTAGAGTTCCTTGAGAATTTCTTCGAGCGAGGTTATCGTTGCCCCTAAGAACGACTCCATGTATTTTAATCCCCACTCGTGCCACTCGTCCGTAGCAGCCGCTACACAATCTCTTGGAACTACTATCTTATAGCCCCGGTAAAAGGCTCCTAACGCCGTGGTTAAAACACATATGTGAGTGTGTATACCCGTAAGTATCAACGTGTCTACGCCCAGCTCCCTCAGCAGGATATCTAGGTCTGTCGAGAAGAAAGCGTCGTATCTCCGCTTCTCGACCACGTAGTCACCATCGGCGGGTTTAAGCTCCCTAACTATCTCGCGCTCGGGGGAGCCTATTACCGCGTGTGGACCCCAGAGCCTAGTTTCAAAGTCTATCTCGGGGTAGTGGGTATCTACCGCGTATATCACAGGCACCTTTCTCTCACGGGCGGCTTTAAGGAGTCTCTCTATCTTCGGGACGATAGCCTCGGCAGCGGCGGCTTTAAGCCTCCCCCTCACGAACTCCTCTAACATGTCTATAACTAATACTGCCTTCTTAGCCATAGAACCCCCAGCACATTAACGCTCACGCTTTCTTAAACGCTTTCCCTGCTAAGCTGAATACAACGCGTCTAATTAAGCGCCGCCCACCTTACGGGTATCAGTACAATTTCCCTCCAGTAAGGACTTTTAACAATTATTAATAGAAAGCCTAAAAATTTAAGCGAGAGGAGGGGTAATGCTAACAGGTCGATGCTCTTGTCCGTAGAAAAGCAGAAGGAGAGGCGTACCCACGCGCTCGTAATCTTAAGCGAGCCGTCAAAGCCCCAGATAGAAGTAGAGGAGAAGAAGCCAGTAATTAACAGGCCTGAAAACGTAATGTTAACGCGTATCAGCGCCTCCTCCCAACTCCAGTATGAGAAAGAAATCTTAGGGCATGCCGTCTGGCTCATGGCTAGCGCCACAGCCCTCCTACTCTTATACATAGCTATAATTTCGCTCCCCTAGTAGCGGCCTTCACATCCCTACGGCTACGTATAACACTTCTACTAACTCGGCTATCTTAAGCGCCACCTCTCTCCCTTTCTCCGTTAAGTATATCTCGCGTATGCGCGGGGACTCTTCTCTCCTTTCCTCTACGAGTCCTAGCTTTAACAGCCTATTCACGGCGTTATATACTGCGTGGGTAGAGAGGCCAGTCAACTTCGGCAGTTTACTTATTCTAGCATTCTCTTTCAATAAGGCTAATAATACGAGGGCTGGCTCTCTAAGTAACACGCGTCTTACATCTCTTGCCAAGGCCCCCCACCCTGTCAGAGCCTAGCCTGTTAATCATCAGGTCAGCGCTCGGTTCTCAACATCATCCACTAACCAACAACGTCGTTCTCTTTAAGATGGTTTACGCCGGTAAGAGTGTAAATGGGTCTTTCTCTGCGACGCACGGCAGGTTTTAATCCCCATTCTCCGACTTCAATTAAGGAATTGAGGTGTAGGTGTTGAGGGTATACGTTGGCACTAGCGGTTGGTCTTACCCGTGGAACCCGGGAGGCCTAGAGTGGTATGTGAAGCATTCTAACCTTAACGCTGTGGAGCTTAACATGAGCTTCTACTCTTACCCGAGACCCAAACAGGTTGTTAGGTGGGCCTCGCTGGGGGCTGGTTTAAAATGGTCTGTCAAGGTTCACAGGTCCATAACCCACTTAAGGAAGCTGAGTAGGGGCTGTGAGAGAGCCTGGAGCAACTTCAGGGCTAGGTTCCGCCCTCTGGAGGAGAAGGGGGTGCTGGCGTTTTACCTGTTCCAGTTACCTCCTAGCTTAAGGCCTAGCGACGCCCTGTTAAGGAGGGTGGAGTTCTTCGCGGAGGAGCTTGGAGAGTCTATGGCCCTAGAGCCCAGGAATACGTCTTGGCTTGACGACTACGTTGTTGGGAGGTTAAGGGATGCGGGCGTAACTCTGGTATCCGTTGACGCGCCAGAGTTTAAATGGTACTTAGCTACGAGCGACTACCTCTACTTACGCATGCACGGGAGGTCCGTCTGGTACGCGCACAATTACTCGAAGGACGAGTTAGTAGAGGTAGCGGCTCGTATAATTAAAAAAGGTGTCAGAGAGGTCTACGTGTTTTTCAACAACAACCACGACATGCTGGTTAACGCGAGAGAAATGCTATCTATACTGCTAAACATAGCAAAGCGCGAAGCCTAGCGTTATATATGAGCAATAAACGTGAGTAGCGCGGTGATAAGAATGTCCGAGCAAGTTTCATTTGCAGAGTTCAAAAGATTAGATCTAAGAGTTGCCCGTATAAAATCGGCCGAGAAAATACCTGGCACCGATAAACTACTACTGCTCAAAGTGGACTTGGGAGGCGAAGAGAGGCAACTGGTAGCCGGGATAGCGGAGTACTATAAGCCCGAGGAATTAATAGGTAAAAGTATAATCGTAGTTGCCAACTTAAAGCCCAAAGTTATTCGTGGCAAAAAGTCGGAAGGCATGCTTCTCGCAGCAGTCCACGAAGGCGAACCAGTGTTGATAGTGCCAGACGGCGAAGTCCCTCCTGGAACCCCTGTAGAGTGAGATTAGACAGCTCCTATCCTCATGAACGCCTCGGGAATGGCTTCTAAGACGTCCGTGGCAACTATGTGATATCCTTTCTTTTCCGTAGCTATTTCTCCCGCAACTCCATTCACGTGGGATGCGGCCGAGGCAGCTAGGAAGGGATCGCCGCAGTGGGCTAGCAAGGTGGCAGTTACACCCGTTAATACGTCCCCCGTGCCGCCTACAGTCATAGCTGGAGTTCCTGTTCTGTTAATTTTATACCTGCTGCTGTTAGCTACAACGTCTACGTGGCCTTTGAGTAGGACTGTGACTCCGTATACCTTCGCAGCATACATGGCGGCTTCTACTCGTTCCTCTACGTTCTCTGAGACTGTTTTCCCTACGAGTAGCTTTAGCTCGCCAGCGTGAGGAGTTAGCACGGCCTTCTTCCCCTCTAAACAAGCGGGGTCTTCGGGTAAGGCTTTAAGAGCGTCAGCGTCTACCACTACGGGTTTATTTACTTTCTTAAGGAAGGCTGTGACAGTTCTCCTGGTCTCTTCGTGGAGGCCTAAACCGGGCCCTATAGCTACTACGTCGAACTTAGCGGCGTAGTTTACTAATTCATTCACGTCGTTCAGTGATAGTCTTTTCTCGCCCAGCGGTTTTACTATCAGGTTCGGCGAGAAGCTACGTAAAACGTTAGCTACATCTCTGGGGGCGGCTACGACTGCTATATCAGCCCCTGCTCTGAGCGCGGCTAGAGCGGCTAGGGCAGGCGCTCCGGTGTAATCTTCCGACCCCCCAACTACTAATATTCTTCCGTGGTCGCCCTTCTTAGACCATGCCTCTCTCCCCTTAACGGCTACCTTTACGTCTCCTGGCCCGCAGATGATCTCGGCTTCGGGAGGTATTCCTATCGGTGCGACGACCAGCTCCCCGAGGTAAGGCTTAGCGTTAGGGTTTAAGAAGCCGCGCTTAACTGCGTGAAAAGTTACTGTCACATCGGCTCTAACAGCTATTCCATGTACTTCTCCCGTGTCTGGGTTGAGGCCTGAGGGCGTGTCTACGGCTATTTTAACCCCCGTAGAGGAGTTTATCAGCTCTATGGCGAGCCTGTAACGCCCTTTCACCTCTCCTCGAAGGCCAGTCCCGAAGATGGCGTCTATTACTACATCCGCCCCCTTTATGATGCCTTCACAAGCCTCTAAACGTGCCGAATCGGGAGCTTCGTATAAATCTACTAGCATAGTCTGTTTCCTGAGGCTGTCCCAGTTCATTTTAGCCTCAACTGTCTTTATATCGCTCTCCCTACCCACCAGTACTACCGTCACCCTATACCTGCCAGCTAGATGCCTAGCGGCCACAAACCCGTCCCCGCCGTTATTACCGAGCCCCGCCACTACGACTACCGAGGAGTTTTCCTCAACTCTTTCCTTCACGGCATCGGCTACAGACCTGCCAGCATTCTCCATTAGTAATATCCTAGGCACTCCAAGGTACTCCGAGTTCTCCTCTAATATCTTCATATAAAGAGAATTTATGGGGCTCGAAGACTTAGGCAATCTATTCTTACAATACCGCATACAGACCTCCCAGCTGCCTTTTATGTTCCAGATTTTAGAACTGCCTAGGCTTTATTTATGTCTAAATAAAGATAAAAAATAGCCGCCCGCCGGGGCCCCGGGGGGTTAGGCTATTACTAATCCCGGTGGGCGGCTATACATTCCTTTTCTATAGTATATATAAAAGCGTAGCGCAGCCCTTACTAGATCGCTGAAGTGTACGTAGTCTCCTAGCTCCATAAGCTCTAGGAGTTCTCTGTAGAGCCCTTCAGGCAGGTTTACGCTGACTACTACTCGTCTCTCCCTCTTCCTAACAGTTCTCCTGGTTTTACTCATATGGTTCACCTCGTCCATACCCTATTACTGCAGGTATATAGTAGTGGCAGGGGGTCTATGCCCGCTTACTGTAGGACATTTTCGGATATATGCTTCGAGCAAATACGAAGTGATACAGCTGTATTTTCCCCTTAAAGCTCGAACGCTTACTTTTCCCTTTAAAAGCCTTGAGCATAATTAAAAGCTTCTTTAGGAGAGGTGACGAAACTACTCTACCTCAGCTTTCGCTCATGGCTCTCTTTTAAACTTTTTTTAGGAGTTTGGCGGGAGATGTATGTTCTGGCAAAGCATATTGTTATTTGGCTTCCTGACTGTAATATTGCTCATAGCATACATTATCGTTTGTAGCCCGATCTTTACCCTACCGCCTCTTACTCTCAGCAGTAGAAAAACCGTACTGGTTGATGGGTCGTGGAGCGCCAATTGCGGTAATGTAAAGTCCGGCGGTTATAATGTTCGCGTCGAACAGATAGACATAAAAGTATTAACAGGTCTTGAAGGGTCAACGCTAATCCCGTCTCGCATAATAATTACGGGGAATTTCAGGGCGCCTAGAGGGACTGAGAAGCTAAAGTTCGCGATGGAGTACGGCTCGATGGTTGATGCTAGAGGCATGGTTCCCGATCCCCGCCCAATACCCTCACCTACTGTACAGGTATACGTAGATGGGAGGTTAGTGGGTGAGTACAACGTTGAATCTAAGACGATAGACCTACGTCTAAAAGGCGGTGAACGCGTTAAGGTAGTGTTTATAACTCGCTTTCAGAACGAGCGCGAGATAGACGATGCTTTCACAATAGCCTCGATTACATGCATCGTTAAATTCATAGTACTAGAGGAAGTAGAGTTGCCGCACAAAGCTAAGGTAGAGGGAGATATAGTCATACATACCGTAATAGTCCCTGGCGAGTCGGGCATCATAAAAGTGCCTGAGGGCCTCCGGTTTAAGGGGTGCCAGCCAAACACGTGTACCTATACTAACGGTATGATTATCGTATCCAACACTCCGAGGGGGGATACTACTAGTACTACCGTTACCGTTATTTTAGAATCCGATAACCTTCTGTCAAATCTAAGGTTAAACCCAGAGAGGGACTACTACCTGGTAGGTGAAGATGTAAGCGTCACTACGCCAGATAATACGGAGGTTACGATAAAAATCTACGATAAAAATGGGCGCCTGGTAAGCTCTAAGACTGGTAGGAGCTTCACAGTTCCCGATAAGCCCGGTGAGTACCGTGTTGAGTTCAGCGTTGTAAAGGGTTATCGCGTAGGTTATGCTACCAGGACTATAAGGGTGACTACGGTAACCGTCGACGTAGAAGCCCCTATGAGGGTACCTATAAACAGTGAGGCTGTCGTTAAGTTCAAGGTGGAGTTCGACGCCGATGGTAGTCCGGTGGCGGGTGCGAAGATATCTCTGGGCAGTACTACCGTAACTACGGATGAGAACGGCGTTGCCGTCCTAAAAATTACAGAGACTACTAGCGGCGTTAAAACTTACTCTTTCACTATAAGCTACAGGAGTTATAGGGAGAGTAAAGCCATCAGTATAAAATGGGTATCCGTGAACTTAGAAATCCTTAACGTATCCGCCCCGGAGAGCGGGGGGTACTATTGGTCAAACAGCGGGAGTATTGTGACTCTGAGAGTTAGAGTTACGTGGAGCGACGGGGTTCCTGCGGATGACTGCGTAGTTAAGGCTGGATCTCTTGCTTCCAGGGTCTCCAATGGGGTAGCCGTCCTGAAGGTATCTGGGAGGGACGAAATCTTAGACCTCCACGTACAAGCTTGGATGGGTGAGGCGAGGGTTGACGAGCGGGAGGTGTCAGTTAAGATAGTGTTTACCGCCGTTATAGTGGACGCGCCGAAACAGATCTGGGTGAATGAGGGTGGTTGTGCGAGCATAAAAATCAAAGCTTACTGGTCTCACGACGGATCCCCCGTCTCGGCGACTCTGAGAGTTGGAGACGAAACAGTAGTCACGCCGGGTAACGTCAAGATAGGGGGCAAGCCCTTAGGAGTGTACACTTACCGCGTAGAGCTGGTAAGCGCGCCTAACGGTATAACGGCTTGGCGGGGCACTAACGCGATAACTGTAATCTCCACGTTCGTCAGAATAGAGGTCTCACCCGAGAAATCCTTGGCTGGGGTGAACAGCGAGGTTAAGGTCTTCGTTAAGGCCTGGTGGGGCCATAATGGCCAGCCTGTAGAGGGCGCGGCTGTAAGAGTGGCGGGAGTTAGAGTAGTAACTGGCGCGAAGGGCTCTGCTGTCGCTAAGATTACTAGTAATAGGGTCGGAGACATGAAGGTAACTGGCACGTTACTCAGTGCTCCACACTCCATCACAAAGTACGTCTCCAACGAGGCTATCATAACGTGGACTGACATAAACCTCAGGGTGGAGGTAGATTCGACTAGGCTATACATGGCTAACTCCCTCGTAATAAGGGTCGAGGCTACGTGGGCGCATAACGGCGAGCCCATATCCTCTGGCGCGGCTTGGGTTGAGGGAGGTCCCAAAGCAACCATAAAGGATGGAGTCTGCGAGTTAAAAGTGTACGCTAACGCTCTGGGGGAGGCGACCTACGAGATATACGCCGAAAGCATGAGTATAAGGTCTAGTAAGCCAGCGCGCGTAACCGTGACGTGGGTGGGCTTCGAGATCGAGGCTGAGAGTGAAGAGGTTTGGGCTAACAGTGGTGGCTTGGCTAACGTCACCTTAACGGTTAAGCCTCCCGAGGGCGTGTCTACGGGGGACGTTAGGATCGTCTGCCTAGAGACTGGCGATCAGACGGAGATTGCCCCAACTGTGACTTTCTCATTTGAGGGTAGCGACGAGGTCAAGACGGTGACTTTCGTCGCGAAAGAGGGAGAGCGCGTAGTTAGCAACACGGTTAAAGTGAGAGTGGTGTTCACTAGGATAAGGCTTGTAGCTGAGCCCCCCGAGATTTGGACTAATGCTGGTGGGTTCGCCGAGTTCAGGGTTAAAGCTTTCACGACACATAATAACAGGGAGGTGAGCGGGGTTAGGTTTAGAGTTTTCAACAGGACGTACGAGGCCCCGACGAGAGTCATAATCTCTCTCCCTCTAGGAGTGTACGAGGACAGCATAGTCATGGTGGGAGACTACAGGGGAGTTACCGAGTACATACCCGGGACAGTCAAGGTAGTCTTCACTTGTGTAAAGCTTAAGGCCGTCCCCAGCACGCTCGAAGTCAACGGCTCCGGACTAGTAGAGATAAGGGCCATATGGGTTCACGACGGCTCCCCCGTAGAGAGGTGTAGCGCGGAGTGCATCAAACTCGGAACCTACGTAGAGATATTCAACGGTACGGGGACTATCGAACTCCCAACAAATAGAGAGGCGGCCTATCACATAGTGCCGATAGTCCCCCTCGAGGGGGTGTCGTGCTTCGAGGAGGCCGTAGTCAGGGTCTTGAAGGAGTACGTCGTAGTGGAGGTACTGAACTACACAGGCCTGGTGCAGAGGGGCGGCTACGCCAGCGTAGACGTGTATTGTCACTGGAGGAACGGCACGCCCTTCGATGGCGGCACCGTGTACGTAGAGGGGACAGGAGTCGAGGAGGAGCTGAAGGGAGGTAGGGCTTCGCTTACGTGGCGAGAGGACGCTGTGGGCCTAGTCCTCAGGGAGGTCTCTATAAAGGGAGTCGATCGCATTAAGCCAGCCGTACTGGAAATCGTGTCGACAGGTCTGAAGGTAAAGGTGAAATCCGTACGCTCAGTGGGCCCTGGCAAGTACGAACTCCTCCTAGACGTCACGTGGATCCACGACGGCTCAGAACTCGACAACGGCAGCATCTACTTAGAGGGGCTAGCATTAAGTAGCGAGGTCGAAGAGGGAAGGGCTAAGCTAACTTTCGAGCAAAGCTGGCTTAGGGGTAAGGAGTTCCTCGAATTCGTAGTTGTGGGCTCGCTCGGGGGCAAGTTGTTCAGTGAGCACGTAAAAGTCCCAGTTAAAGAGTTTGAAGTGGAGTCTGCTAACGCCTCCCTCACGGTCGAAGGCCTAATCATAGAGCTGGCTTCGAAGGACGGAGCGAGAGCGATAGTGAATAAGACGACTGTTTACTTCGACCCTGCTGGCTACGCCTCGCTAACTTTCTTCTCGCCAGCTAGGACTTACGCAGTGCTCTGCGAGGCCGCGTGGAGGGATTCAGAGGAGCCTGTGATATACGTGTGGGACGGGGATTCCGAGCTGCTCAGAGACCGCCTAAGGGTAGACATACACGTCTACTTCGAGGAGGCCCCCGAGGGACTATATGCGATTATAGTATTCAAGTCTCTCTCCAACTACACGTACATAGTGGGCGTGCCAGCCTACGTGGATATTAACGGAGCTAGGTATAACTTCGCGTTAAACGTACCGCCTAAAGGTGAAGTTACCTTCAAAGTCCCAGCCGAGGGAGGTGTGGTCGGCATCTCCGTGAGGTTAGGCCTAGACTGGCTAGGAGGCTTCAGCAAGGAGTTCGTGGTATTTACGGTACCCAGCTATGCAATACCATTGCTCCTCATACTCCCTCTAGTATTCGTCGCTCTGGCAGCCTGTTGGAAGAGGAAGAATAACCCTGAGAGAAGCGCTGCGGTGGAGCGAAAACCAGTTTAAACAAATACTCTTATTTCTATTTTTTCTCCGTTTTTCAGAGATAGGACTTCTCTAAGCTTTACAGGGGCTACCACCTCTACTACCTCTGGCCCGTGAGCTGTCTTTTCTATGAATAGTATCCCCCCTTTTACTGATAATCCCCCCTTAGATATCACGGCTGGGAGGCAGCGGACCCACCCATACTCCACGCCATTGACTGCGAAGCCCTGTATCACAGTTCCCCTCTCCCTAAGGCTTAAGGCCTTCTTCACGTATTCGCGTGGCAACAAGACGTTTAATGTCCCTGGGTAGGGGTCGAATCCCAGCGCTTCCCTGAGGGCGTTCCTGTACTGTGGCATCGAGATGTACTTGGCCCCCTCCCTAAGCCCCGAGACAACTTTACCCACTAGTACTACCACTCCCAGTCTTCATCTACCTCCTCGGTCTCTAAGACCTCGCCTTCATCATATTGGGTTAGAGAATATATTGCTATTCCCAGGGCGACAGCTCCTCCTAAGTAGAGCGGCGAGCTTCTTCCGAAGTTGCTCGAAATAGCTAGTACGGCGGCTAAGAAGGGGTATAGTATTATCGCTAAGAGGGGGATTAGGAGGTACGTAGGAACTGACGACAGAGCCTTATCTACGACTTCCTTCACGACGCTCAACACTACTGCGGACAACCCGGCTAGGGGGGCGGCGCACAGGATAACGTGCGAGCCTATCAGGTAGGTCTCTATACTACCGAGTAACGCGCACACAACCACGGCGTAGCATCCCCAAACTCCTCCTCTCCTCAAGGCCTCCCACAACGCCTACCACCCCTGTATCATTAAGGCTGAGAAGTGGTATTCTGGTTGCCTTAAAGGGCATGAGAGAATGCCCACGTATTATGCGGGAATATTTCGTGTAGGCTGTGTTTAAGCTCCCCGAAACAGCGGTTAAGGACGTCCTACTAAGGCGCCCATAAGAGTAGAGTTTATAGGGTCAACATACATAATCAATAAAGCTATGTGGCGCCACGACGAGGATATAAGTAACGCTAAGCAGAGGATACGGAGAAAAGTATGGAAAACCCTGGAGGACCAAGGCCTGGCCACCTATCCCAGGCCTTGTTTCGGCTCTATACCCAACTTTCGGGGCAACATGACGGCTTCCTGGAAGCTCATCAGGACGGACATCTTTAGGCGGGCTGAGGCGGTCTACATATCCATGGACCCAGCTGAGAAAGTAGCCAGAGAGAGCGCCTTGATGAGGGGCAAGATACTTGTCTCCTCAACCCCTCGCTTTAGGAGGGGGTTGATAGTAGTGAACCCCGAGAACGTACCCATGGGAGCGTATAGCGTAGCGGCCTCTCTCAGGGGGGCGCTGCGCTACGGGGAGGTAATATACAGGGTTAAGGACCTCCGCCTGCTGAGAGGCCTAAAAATAGACTTAGTAATTCTCGGTAGCGTAGCCGTAACGGCTGACGGGGGACGTATAGGTAAGGGGGATGGACAGGGGGACTTGGCATACGGAGTCCTGAAGGAGTTAGGCCTGATAGATAATGAAACACCCGTAGCTACGATAGTGCACGACGTGCAGATAATAGACGAAATACCCATGGAGAGGCACGACGCCCCCGTGGATTACATCTTCACGCCCAGCCAGGCGCTTAAGACCCAGTGTAAGTACCCTAAACCCCCTGGAGTAATATGGGACAAAGTAACTGTCGACATGATGAAGGTTATACCCTTGCTGGGGGTTCTCTCGGGTTTCGAGGGGGTAACCCCTTAGTACAGGCGGACTAAGCCGGGGTGTAACGTCTCAAGTTCATTCACACACCTAACGCAGAACCTATAGGTCTTAACGTCCACCTCGTAGACGGTATTGTCGAACCTCATAACGCAGAGGTTATTTCGGCAGTGGCCCAGCCCTAAGCTATGCCCTAGTTCATGTATGGATACCTTAGTAACTCTAGACCTTAGTAGGGGCAGCGAGGGAGGAGATCCGTAGAACTCTGGCTTAAGTCTCGACAAGAAGACTAGCCCACCCCACCCCGGCCTAGCCAGCCCGAAGACGAAGTTAAGGCCGGGAACATAGGCGTCTTGGTCTAGTATCGCTATTAATCTTTCAGAGCTGGAAACTCTGTATTCCTCTATTACGGCATTCATGAGCTTGTCGGCCCTACATTGCCTCCTACTCGTGTTAAAGAAGGCCTTGGGGCTAGGCCCCCTATACCACCTAATCACTGGGTCTACCTTCAGAACCCTAGTTATACCCTCCGCTACGCTTTCCCCTAGCTCTCTAAGCTCCGCCTTTTCAACGAGGATTATCAGCCTCAGCAATGAAAGCCCCAAATAATTACCGAACCAGGGGGACAATTAATCTTCTCTCAGCCAAGTCAATTTAAATATTTGCACGTAGCTGAGGTTCTCTGTGCCGAATTCCATAGAATCCCTTAAAGATGTGTGAATTATCCTCTTTTTAAGCGGGGGAACTATGAAGCTCTTAACACTAATAATCATCTTAGTGGTGGCTACCTCCTGCACGTATCAACCGCGTAGCGTCAAGGTGGTAGGAGAGAACTGGATATACGCCCCCGCCGTGACCAGGACGAAGAGCGGCTATACTGGGGTTTTGGTGAACATTTCATTAGTGGTCATGGAGGGGAGGGGGGAGGTTTATGTCTCCACGACGCCGCTCACGGAGATAGATATGCAGGCTACGGCAACTATAGCCGCCAGAACCGCCTGTAAACTTCTAGGGTTAAAATTCGAGAAGTACACCTTCCTCTACAAATTAGAGTCAGACAGCGTGATCATCGGAGGACCTAGCGCTGGAGCCGTAATGACCGTTCTAGCGTACGCCGTCCTAAGCGGGAGACCGATAAATAGGACAGTGATGATGACCGGAACAATAAACCCCGACGGGACGATAGGACTTGTTGGCGGGATAAAGGAGAAGGCGGAGGCCGCGGCTCGGGCCGGGGCCAGGCTATTCCTAGTACCCCCGAGCCAGAGCGTAATCACAGCCTTCGAGACCCGTCAGAAGAGGGTGGGGCCTTTCATCTTAAGATATGTAACTCCGGTTACGATAAACCTGTCGAAGTACGCCTACGAGAAGTGGGGTCTAAGGGTGGTTGAGGTAAGGGATATCCGAGAAGCAATCAAGGAGTTCTTAGGCGTAGAAATAGGAGGGGAGAAGGCAGTACCGGTCGCCCCGCCACCACGGTTACTACAAGCCGTGAAGAAGGTGAGCGGAGACTTAGAACTCGAAGTGAAGAAAACGTTAGAGAAAGCCATGAAAGAGATTTCCGAAGCGCCGTACATACTGCGCTGGGACGCTTACCGTTATATCGAAGCGGCGAACTCCACCCTACAGGCTGTTGAGGGAGACCCTATAACTCGTTTTTCCTCTCTTAGAAGCGCACTTAAAAACGCCGAGCAAGCACTCCTAATACTATCCCTTAGCGAGTCCTCTAAGCTAGAAGCTTTAGTCGAGGAGTGCGAGGCACTCGTCAATAACTCTCTCGACGCGAGTAAAGGGGCGCCGCTAATAGTAGCGCACTACGCGCTCCACGCGCACATCAACATGAAGAGGGCGGCCGAAGTATGGGAGGAGTCCCAGGGCGCGGCTATCTCATACCTCTCCAACGCATTCGTAGACGCTGTCACGGCGACATCCCTGTCTAAGAATCTCGCAGGCGTGAAACCGCTAGTAAGGGTCAAGGCGAGCGAAGCCATATCTGAAGCAAGGGCACTGCTAAGCTACGCCGAAGCCCTACTATCGGGGGAGAGACCTGTTTGGCTAGATAAGGCAATTAGTTTCTACGAGGAGTCTAAGACCTTCTTATCTACTGGAGACCACTTGTTGGCCTGCGTGGCCGCGATAGAGTCGGCTGCCATGTCCGAGACCGCAATTACGAGCCGTCAAGCATCGATAAACTCCTTAGTCGCTAAAACGCTCCTAGAATTATCGAGGGAGAAGGCCTCCATATCCGCCAACAACTCGTTGACGCCCGTATTCTTCATACTGCTGGGCGACTCCTCCAGGAGGTTCGACAACGCTTACCTCAATTACAGGTTGGCCACGTACTACGCCCAATTAGAGGCTGGGGTGAGCCTACGCATCCAGCCACAACCCCCGAGTCTCGCGAGGAACGTCAGCAGGAAGGATAGTACCGAGATGGTCGTAGAGGGTAGGCGATATGACATGGAGGAGCTATTCGTACTCTTGCTCGTAGTCGCCCTAGCACTAATAATCTATCTCCTTAAAGGTAGGAGTTCGTAGTCGGAGGGGAGCCTCCCGAACACTCCCAGTATCTCTCTAAGCCTCTTCGTGGCGTAATCCTCAGCTACCTCCTCGACTAACCCGTCGATATATCGCTTAAACGGGCCTAACTTGCCCGTGAAACGCCCTTTAACCTCCGAGCCCCTGCCGATTTCGCAGTCCCCTTCCAGAGCGGTTAACGGGTAGTAAGACGAGCAATACCCGAGAACGGAGTAACCATAAGAGGTAGACACGAAAGGAGCCATGGTGACGTAGCCTGGAGATACAGCTCTCTCCAACCTGACTCCATCGGCTTTAACGTATCGGCCCATGATGCACGAGCTGAACGTCCCGCTGACTATAGAATCCCCAGACAAAGAGACTCTTTCAAGCCTAGAGCCCGCCTTTACAACAACCCCCTTACCTATGTACAGTGGGCCTACGAGCCGTGAGAATCCTTCTACTACCGCTCCCTCTTCGACGATAACTCCCCCTCTCCTAGTGTCTATTATTACGCTCTCCTCAACTTCGCCGCTTATCCTTCCCTCACCGCTGAGGACTTCGTTGAGTACGGACAGCAAATCTGCAGGCCTCCTTAAAATCGGCGGGTTGGGGAACGGTATATCTCTCGTGTACTCAGCGAGGTTAAGGAACAGCTCGGCAGAGGGTTCCTGCACCAATATATCAGTTAGAGACTCGGCGAAGGACGCCGAGGCCTTAACCATCAATACCTTCTCGCCGTCGTAGACCAGTACGTTTCCGGGCCACCCGAGGATTTTCTTAGCGAGTTCTACGGACTCCCTAACGGGTAGCAAGGCGTGGTTTAAAACTAATACGTCGTCGCCCAGCTCGGAAGGGTTCACTTCGACCTCCCTTCCCTCAACTACGTTCAAGAGCCACTTACACAGACCAGCTACGCGGCGCCTAACAAACAAGGCGACTTCGCTAATACCCGTAAAGTCAGACCAGTACTCGTAAATCCTCTTACCACCTACCTCTAACATGAAGGAGGGGAAAACAGAGGTCAGAGGGCCTAGCCTCCTATAATCAGAGTCCTCGAAAAACACAAGTTTCACGTCTTACACCTCCTCCACAAGCCTGTACAATTTCACGGGCTTCTTACTGCACGCGTAAGCGAGCGGACATTTATCACAAGCCATGCCACATTTCTCCTCCCTTAAGTAGCCTCTCTTTTTTAGGTAGTTAATTAGGTTATTGACTACTGGCGGGGGCAGCCTTAACTCCCGGGATAATATCTCAACGCTAACAACTCCCCACTTCTTAATCACTCTTAACGCGTCGCGAACTAGCTTGCTCTCCCCTTTACTCATCCGTTAATCCCAACTCTCTCAGTAATTCCCCTAAGATATCTCTGGCCTTCCCAATCTCCTCCTCAGAGGTAGTACTGGCAAGCGGGCATTCCGTATCAACTATGTATTCTTGGGTTTCGACGTCGAAGACTATGGGGTACGCTGAGCAACCCACAGGCCTATAAGGATAAACCCTACACCTCCCCGTCTCCTTATCGTAGAAGAAGCAGTAGCCGTCCACGTTCCTCAACCTATAGAGCTGACCGTCGAAAACAGCGAAGTCTTCCCGCTTAAAACCCAAGCTTTCAAGCCTCTCAATATCACTGGGCGCGAGTATCATCTCGGTCTCCCTACAACACAAGCCGCACCTTAGGCAGAAGTCTCTGCTAACCCATATGCTGGGCGTCTTTCTTCTTCCTCCGCACTGAGAACTTGAGCCTGCACTTCTTCCCCTCTCTCTTAACGAACCTTCCATCCTCCCACCTAACGGGAAGTAGTCTGTATTCGGTTGAGTTAGAAATGTAAGACGAGAGTAGGCCGGGTAAAGGGCAGAACTCTGTGCGTGGCTTCTCACGCCCCAAACAGAGACTACAGCTTCTCCCCTCGACCTCGACGCTTAAGACATCCTCCCTCCTCTCAATGGCGACATCCTTAAGGCATAGGTCAGATAGTAACCGCTCCAGGACTTCTCTTAGTTCACCTTTCTCCCTAGCCATTAAACGTCCGGCCTCTTGTGAAGCCACGTACACTATGCCCTCGGTCAGTATCCCCAGCTCGGCTATCTCATCAAGTATGATCTTAGCCAGCTTATCCGCCAGGTTACAGGGCAACTTACCACCACAAAAGGAGTAATACGAGTATGAAGAAGGCTAGGCCTACCAATGTGAACGCGAAGGCCCATTTCAACATTTCCTTATCGCTAGCTAGAACCACGGGGATAGGGCCTATGAAAAACACGAGGGCGCCTCTTTTCTCAGCCGGTCTGCGGGGGGCCGTTAATAGCTCTAGTAAGATTCCTACGAATATTAGCGCGAACCCTAGCAATATTAATGCTAGGCCTAGCCAGAGCCACATTTTCACCTCCTCCTCATGATAATCACATAGACGCCGTAAGCTATGAGCCCGGTAGCTGTGAACATCAACACAGCGCGTGTAACTGTGAATATCATCATGTACGTTACGAATATGTTGACGGCCTCTTGGGCTGGTACCCCTTTCTCGTAGAGCACGATTAAGAGTACCGGTAGTTTTACCAGGTAGACTTGAAGTAGGGAGAGGACGAGCCAGCCTACCCCTCCTAATCCTAGCCCTAGGTAAACGTACCTAACTCCCTTTGCCTCGTAGTCTTTGCCAGCGTAATTCCTGAGCGTGAAGACGGCTATGAACGACAGTATGAAGGCTGCAGCTAAAGCTATGTCTGGCATAACCCACATGTGAAGGTAGCCCCACATCTCCTCCAAGACAACCACCCGTAACGGCAGTTATCCACTCCGAAGAACACTACGTGTCCTACCCTTTACTTCTTTTCCCGCGCTTAGTAGAGGTAAGCCCGCTAATTAAAGGTTTAAGCGCGGCTCTTGCGTAACGGGTAACTCCCCAGCCGGATAAAGCGAAAGCTACGAGTAGGGCTAAGAGGGATACGTACCTACCTTTTAGGAAGGAGTCGAAGAAGCTGTGGTTTATCACCACGTTAGTAGCCTCATAAGTTATGTACGCGTAAATCAGCGCAGCGGCGCCTAGCAACGCCAATTTCTCGGGGTACTTCACGTTAGCCATGACCTTAGCTATAGTCTTCAGGACAGGCCAGTCCTTAGCCCCGCCGTAGAGTAAGGTTAATAGCACAACCATTCCTATGTCAAGCAGCGTGAAGACGTACAGTAGGAGCAGTACGGGGTCTCTGCTAACTCCTGGGGAGGTCACCACACCCAATATGTTATCCTTCACGTAAATCTCGTAAACCTCGAACGACGCTATCTCAGCCCCCTCAGAGTCCTTTACCACAAGCGTAGCCTTATACCTCTTCCCCGGAGAGAGCCCAGAGGTGACTTCGAAGGAAATAGTGAAGTTCACAGGTAGCTCGGCGTCGTACACCAGTTTCTCAAGCCTCTCGGTTACCTCTAAGATCTCTCCGTCCTCTATCCTCAGCACAAACACCAAAGGAGTTTTAACCATGCACCGCCTAAACTTTAGAGTTGCAGTTAGAGTCCAGTTGTCGAAGCGCGAGAGGGTAACTCTCTCCTTACTCCTAGTAAGGGCTATGCACGGCTCTTTGGGCTCTAGATACACGACCACGCTCCTAGTAGTGAACGGTACGACCTCGAAGTCCTTAACCTCACCGTAGTAAACCCCCAGCCTATCCTGAACAGAGATGTGGTACTTACCCTCCCTCAAGCCGCAGAGAATGCCCACTCCCATGTCGTTCGTAATGTTAGTATACCCTCCAACCCTGACTATGGCTTTGGCAGCTGGCGAGCCGTCTAGGTACTTCGCCATTACTTTCACGCAGCCCTCCTTCATCCTGCGGACTTCCAACTTCTTAGTAGCCTTACAGGTCTTACCGTCTACGTTAAGTAACACCTTTACGCTGTAAACCCCAGCCTTACCTGGCGCAACTAAACTGTAACTCGTAGTGAAGGACTCCACAGTGGTTACCTCTCCGCTGTAAATAGTGGCTTCTTCGCCCCAGTCTGTGTAAACTTTCACCTCGAAGCTGGACTTCGAGCTGTACGGGGCAACCGTGAACTTCGTTAAGACGTCGAACACCCCGTTAACCTCGATTTTATCCGGCTCCAGCACTAAGTCCGTTATCGCGCATAGATTTGACGGCACCACCTCTATTAAGACCTCGCTGGGCCCTCCTAAGCCCAGCCATAACGACTTCTCGTAGCTCACCTCTAACTCCTCCACCTCCCTGCTAACCCCCACTCTGTACACTTTGTTAGCCACTAATTTGAGCTTGAGCCCCCCGTTTTCGTCCGTGTAGCCTACTGGCACGCCGTCTAACAGAACGGTGTACCCTGAGAGGGGGGTACCTGTGGGGAAGCGGAAAATGAAGGTTACCTCGATATCGGTGGGCAAGACTTCAACGTTAAAAGTCTCTAGCGTCTTAGTGTCAGCAAGCGTACTGTTAAGCCAGTAGACCGCGAGTTTCGTATTGACCGGGTAGCTGCTGGGGCTTGCGTTCAAAGGAACCTTTAGGATGAGGTTTACGTTGACTACCTCGCCCGCCTCTATGACCGTGCCGTTACTCACCTCGCCGAACAAGCTACTCTCAGCGTACACGTAGAACGTCCCGTTAGTATTCCCGGCGTTCCTCAGAGAGGCTTTCACCAGTATACTCTGACCCGGGTAAACCTTTAACGCACTTACATCCAGGCCTAAACACTCCACCTCTAGGAATGGAGCTACAACCGTGAAGTTAGCGGTAGCCGTGAGGTTCCCGAACGTAGCGTACACGCGGTATAGCCCTAGGAGCGAGTCTTCCCTTAAAACGAAGGACGCCATGTAATTCCCGTCGATACTCGTTTCCGCGCGCCCCTCCCATACTACCGCGCCGCTCGGGTCTTCCACACTAAGAGATACGTTCACCCCCGGTAGGGCTGTTCCTGAAATAATAACTCTCTCTCCAGGCACGTACTCATCCTTGTCTGTGCTAACAGTCAGAACCTGCGCATTAGCACACGTAACTACGAGCAGCAGCGAAACCGCCAACCCTATGACTAAGGCTCTCTTGTACATTTTCACTTATCCCCTTTTCAAACCAGCCTTTTATAGCGCCTAGCTCTTATTAAACTACTATTCCGATCGTCATTTTTACATAAGCACTTTAACCTCGCATCAACGTGGGAGCGGAGTACGTTTCGCTAGCAAAATCCTG
>CAZFWY010000019.1:0-10222 GCA_964522715.1 uncultured Thermofilaceae archaeon
CCTAAGCCAGCCACCACCTCAACAACCCCCTCCTTACCTTCCAACTTACCCGCCGGTGTCTAGGGAGCCCAGCATACAGACTACGCGTCCAACCCCTTACCCCTCGACGCAACCGTTACAACCAACTTTCCCTCAAGCCTCACCCGAACAACACTTAATGCCTAGTAGTACTACCGCGGCGCCAAGACCTGTAGAGCAGCAGAAAGAGCAAAGAGCAGAGGTCGCTGAAGTTAAGGTACAACCACCCAGGGCAGAGACCCATGTTCCCCAGCAATTGACGAGTGAGTCAGCTTTACCTACTCCTGCAGAGATTCTTCCCCCGGAGGAAGAAGCCGGAGGACAGCCAACGGTTAATGACTTAAGGGGGACTTGTTACGACTGCATATACTTCGACTCTAACAGGTCTTGGTGCCTGCTACATAGGATACGCATAACAGACCCCTTAAAACCTATATGTGGAAGGCGTAGACAGTAGAGGGGGGCTACGCATGGAGGCCAGGATAGTAAATTTCAGGCTAGGGTGTAAAACGCAGAATCCACGCCAAGCGATACTGGAGATCGAGGGTATCGATACGCACCGGAAGGCGGCGCAGTTAATAGGCAGGAAGGTCATATGGAGGAGTTCCTCGGGTCTGGAGATACGGGGTAAAATAGTGAGAGTGCACGGCAAGAAAGGCCGCGTAATAGCGACCTTTAGGAAGCCTTTACCGGGTCAGGCATTCGGAACCCGGGTCCAGGTGGTTTAAACGCGTAGTAACTACCCCCGAGAAATGGAAATAGAAGTCAAGGCGCAAGTCAAACTACCAAGAGAGGAGCTAATATCGAGACTTATCAGTACGGGCTTTGTCAAGAGGCGCTTAGAGCACCAACTCGACATTTACTTCAACCATCCCTGCCGCGACTTCAAAGACACGGACGAGGCCTTAAGGGTCAGACTAACCGGGGGAGAAGCTAGCTTATGTTATAAAGGCCCCAGAATGCTAGGCAGAGCGAAAATGAGGGTAGAAATTGAAGTTAGGGTGGAGGATCCCGAGAAGATGTACCGCATTTTAAAGGCATTAGGTTTCCGTGAGGTCGCCCGTGTAGAAAAACAGAGGGAAGTGTACGAGAGGGAGGGAGTATCCATAGCTTTAGACGAGGTTAAAGGGTTGGGTAGCTTCATCGAGATAGAGGGCAGTAGCGAGGAAGTCGTACTGAGAGTGGCCGAGGAACTAGGATTAAGGCGGGAGGACTTCGTAGACGCTACATACCTGGAGATGGTACTCTCAAAGCTGGAGAAAACGAAGTAGCCCAGTGGGGATATGTTCTTTCTTCCTATTCGTAGACTTCAAATACCTTATTTGCGTAGAAAATAGGGGATTAACTCATGGCCGACCTGGAATATAGGGTTTTAGCGGACTTTTACGAGAAGATAGAGGCGACTACACGTAGGACGGCGATGACAGAGTACTTGGTCTCCTTGTTCTCGAAGACTCCTATAGAGGTCCTAGACAAGGTAATATACCTCACACAGGGCAAGCTGAGGCCAGATTACGAAGGCGTGGAGTTAGGAGTAGCGGAGAAACTAGCTATGAGAGTAATAGCCCAAGCGACCGGTTTAACAGTTAAAGAGGTAGAGAACGAGTACAAGAGGTCGGGTGACATAGGCTTAACCGCATATAATTTGCTCAGCAGGAGAAGGGCGTCCACGCTTCTTGACTTCTTCGGGGCGGAGACCCGAGCACTCAAGAAGCCGCTTACAGTATCTAAAGTGTACGACACCCTGCTTAGAGTCGCAAAGGCTTCAGGTGCTGGCGCCCAAGAGTTAAAGATCTCCTTGTTAACGTCGCTGCTGAGAGATGCTGAACCTAAAGAGGCTAAGTACATTTTGAGGACTGTAACCGGTAAGCTGAGATTAGGGATAGCGGATATGACTATTCTTGACGCCTTAGCCATAGCCTTCGCCGGGTCTAAGGAAGCTAGGGGAGTCGTAGAGAGGGCCTACAACTTACACCCTGACCTAGGCTTCATAGCCAAGAAGCTGGCCTCTGAAGGCTTGGAGGGTATCAAGAAGATAGGGATAACAATAGGGATACCCATTCTCCCCATGCTGGCTGAGAGGCTCAGTAAGCCGGAGGAGATACTCGAAAAGCTGGGAGGTACTTGCATAGCTGAGTACAAGTACGACGGGGAGAGGGTTCAGGCGCATAAAGACGGGGAGAAAGTCCTGCTTTTCAGCCGCCGCCTGGAGAACATCACGCACCACTACCCCGACGTCGTGGAGATGATAAGGAACAACATAAGGGCGGAGAGGGCCATAGTGGAGGGCGAGATAGTAGCAGTAAACCCAGATACGGGGGAGATGCTGCCCTTCCAGGAACTCATGCACAGGAGGAGGAAGTACGGGGTTAAGGAAGCGATGGAGATGTACCCAGTCTCGATATTCCTCTTCGACGTACTCTACGTGGACGGTAAAACTCTGGTAGACCTACCCCTACCCGAGAGGAGGGAAATCCTTAAGAAAATAGTAGTTGAGGACGATAGGGTTAGGCTCGTCAAGTCTAAGGTCGTAAATACGCCGGAAGAACTGACGTTATTCTTCGAGCAGGCGGTGGCGGATGGATGTGAAGGTATAATGTGCAAGTCCTTGCGCAACGACTCGGTATACCAGATGGGCGCTAGGGGCTGGCTCTGGATCAAGTTTAAGCGCGATTACAGGTACGAGATGACGGATACCGTGGACTTAGTCGTTGTCGGGGCTTTCCACGGCAAGGGTAGGCGCGCTGGGACATACGGTGCGCTACTAATGGCGGCGTATAGCCCCGAGGAGGACGTATTCAAGACGGTGTGTAAGGTGGGGAGCGGATTCTCGGATCAGGATCTCGCGGAGCTACCTAAGAAATTAAAGCCATACGAAATCCCCCACAAGCATCCCAGAGTAGTGTCTAAGATGGAGGCAGACGTATGGTTCGTCCCAGCCCTGGTCTTAGAGATCATAGGGGCGGAAATAACGTTAAGTCCCCTACACACATGCGGGCTGGGGCTTGTTAAACCCGACGCTGGCCTAGCTATAAGGTTCCCGCGCTTCACGGGGCGCTATAGGTACGACAAGTCCCCAGAGCAGGCGACAACCGAGAAGGAGCTGATAGAGATGTATAAATCTCAGAGGAAGGTATAACATCACTTGCTGTGCTCTTTTTCATACATTTTATTTAAAGTCCATCTTATAGCCCCTCGAAGCTCGAAGAATCTCTGCCTGTCCCCATAGTTCTTTACTATAAGCTCTGATAAAGTGCCGTCTTCACCCTCTATTATCTCGTAATCTAGCACGTCTTCTTCCCCTATTTCCCCCTCGTCTAACCTTCGCAAGTCTTTCCTCTTATACCCCTCCAAGGTTCTCTTGATTAAGAAGCCCATGAACGGCGGAGTGTCTACGTGAAGTTTGACTTGGGGCTTTACAACTATCTTCCTCTTGTAAACGTACATTTTAGCGATAGTCTCCCCCTGTCTAGTCATGATGTTAAACTCGCTTATCGGCTTCTCCTCAACTCTCTCACGTGGAACTTCTTCTCTCCTAAGCTCAGCCGCTGAGACGAAGCTCTCCCTCCCTAAAGCCTGGTCTACCAGCGCCAATAGCGCTTTTATAACTCGTACTTCTGCCTCCAGAGCCTCCAGCCTCTTCTCGAGGTAGGCCTTGGCTTCTGCGAGTGTTTTTACCTTGTCATGCTCCACGATTAAGCACCAATTTTATTGAGGGGAATGATATACTTAAAAGGTGTGCCATTAAAAGCCCTAATCTTCGATTACGATGAGACGCTTGTCAACTCTTTAAAGGCGTTCCACCACGCCTTTAACGTAGCTCTGAGTATAGTAGGCGCGCTACCCTTACCCTACGAAGACTTTTTCCGCCTCTACGTGAGCGATTCCCTCGAATACGCCATTCCTCCCGGAGTCTCCCAGAGGGACTTCTGGGAGTACTTCCTGAGAGCCTATGAGAGCCCGGGGTCTAAACCCACACTGCGTGACGACGCGGTGAGGGTCCTACGTCAACTTAGAGGTAAAGGTATAAAGCTAGCCTTAGTGACAGGCCGTAAATGCTCCTTAAAGTGCTTCGTTAAAGAGCTTGAGGAGCTAGGCATAAGGGATTTCTTCGACTTCGTCACGACATGTCTCGTCTACGAGGATTATTCCTTTGCTTTCTCTAAAAAAGCGGCGATCAGAGAGGCGTTAACATTCTTAAATGTAAGGGAAGAGGAAGCGGCATTAGTAGGGGATTACGAAACTGATATGAAGAGCGCCAAAGACGTGGGTATACTATCTGTGGGCGTATGCACAGTCCATGCAGGGCCTGAACTTATCTCAAAGTGGGGCGCCGACATCGTGATGAAGAGCCTCGATGATTTAATCCCAAGCCTTAAACGCAGGGGGTTACTGTGAAGGGCAGGTACCTGGGCTACTACTCTCGAAGAGACCTAAACTCTACCCTAGGCGAAGCAGTAGTTCTAATTCCAGCGGGAATTTTGAGATGGTCGGACGAGGGGCTAATACCGCTGGATACCTGGGTTTTCTTATCCCTCATGGCTTCTCTAGAGGCTTCAGAGCGGTCAGAACACGTAATAGTCGCGCCTCCAGTGTACGTCTCCCTCTCTAAGCCTCACGTCGCTGAGGAGCTGCTAGCCAAGTGCATAACGGCCTTAATTAAGGATCTTAAAAAGGTAGGTTTCTCTAGGTTTGTGATCGTGACACTTGAGAAACTTTCTGAAAGCGCGGCGGAGAAGGCATTGAGAAGCCTCGAGGGGGTAGAGGTTATAGGACCTAAGACTTTAAGCTTCTGGGAGGAGAAGTACGCCTCATTGATATTAAGCATGTGGCGTGAGGTTTTCCCACAAACTGAGGAGAAATACGCAGTTTTATTTTCCTCTGAGGATAGGAGAAAAGGGATTAAGATATGGAGAACTGTAGTGAAAGAGATTCTGTGCAAGGCGGAATCCCTGAGGAAGCGCCGGGAGTAATCGTATACGGCAACTTAAACGTAGACATAGTAGTTTACGTCGAGACAATTCCCGAAAGGGGAACCGAGATTGAGGCTAGGGAAGTACATGAAGGTGGAGGTGGGAGTGCAGCGAACACAGCCGTAGCCTTAGCCAAACTAGGCGTTCCAACCTGTTTGCTGGCTTGTTACGGAAATGACTTGCTGGGCAGGTTCGCGCTGGACGACTTGAAGAGGGAGGGCGTAAATACTTCCCTGATGAGGCGGGTAGACGTACCAACGGGCAGGGTTTACATTGTGGTGGATAGGTACGGAGAGCGGACTATGATAGCTTTCAGGGGAGCCAACAACGCCGCTACTCCTGAAATCCTGAAAGACAAGCGCATCGAGCAAGCCCTCTGGATTCATGTGAGCGGGGGGAAGAGGGATATAGGTCTAAAACTACTAGAACTGGCTGACCGCGCAGGTATACCTAACTCCTATGACCCGGGGTCGGCGGCTTACCGAGCGTGTGAAGAGGAGCTAAAACTCCTACTTAAATATACTCATCTCTTACTCGTTAACGAAAAAGAGCTTGATTCTCTGAAGAAGAGGAACCTACCCATCCCCGAGTTAGTAGTCCTCAAGCGAGGCTCTAAAGGTGCAGCCATACTGGCAGGTGGAGAGGTGATAGAGGTGCCCGGCTTTAAAGTTGACGTCGTTGACACGACTGGTGCGGGAGACGCCTTTAACGCGGGGCTATTGGCCGGGCTCAGCTATGGTTTAGAGCTATCGGAAGCAGTAGTTTTAGCGAACGCTACGGCCGCTTTAAAGATAACTAGAAAAGGGGCTAGAGCGTCGCCTACATTAAGTGAAGTTTGCGCTTTTCTGGCGGAGAATGAATTCGAAGATATTGAACAGAAGCTTCTAAGGTTTAGAGATTAGTCTGCGAGGGCTAGGCTTAATAATCTCTCCGGAACAAAGCCCTTAGCTCGCCGGGGACGGGTATGGAGGTAAAATGCACACCTATATGTCCTTTTAGAGCCTTCTACTGTACTAAAAAAGCGCTAATAATAAGGCGAGGCAGACAGGGGCTGGAAGCCTGGTGTGCGTGGTCTTCTGATAAGTGTATAGGATACAAGTGCAAGTTTATGGTATGCACCAGGAGAGCCTTGCTACCTGACGGTAGGTGCGGCTTAGTAGCTAAGAAAAGGAAACGGAAGAAAATACCCTCTATAGAGGAAGAGGCTTTAAGGCTTGAGACGGAGTATGCTAAGATTAGGAATAAGCTGAAGAGATTAGGGTCTGAGCTGGAAAGGTTGGAGTAGTAAGTAGGCTGTCCGCCTTGAAGCTACTACTAATACACGCGGAGGTCTTTTCTTACGAGAAACGTTATAAGCATATTTTAATGAGTGAGGACGTGAGCGACGAACCCGAAGGCTTTTCTTTTAGAAACGTTCTGGTAGTTTTTTTATGTCTTGAGAAAAGAGATTTCTTGAGTATCGGGGAGGTTCTCGATAAAGCCTTACTGAAGATATCCTCTACGGCTAAGACCTTAGGGGTTAGCTCCATAGTGCTATATCCTCATCCCTACTTTTCGTTAGAACCAGCAGAACCCAGGGAAGTCGCGGAAGTCCTAAAGAAGCTATGCGATGCCTTGAAGCCCCTCGGTATTAATGTTCATAGGGCACCCGTTAGCTGGCGTAAGAGGTTCATGATCAGGTACAGGAAAGACAAGCCTTACGAGTACTTCGCGGAGATAACGCCTAAGCGATAATACTTTTTTAGCTTGTGTAGAGTCTCTTTACTGGATGAGGATAGAGAGGCTATCTACGGGGATACCTAAGCTAGACGAGATGCTAAGGGGAGGGATTCCTAAGGGCTTCTTCGTAGCCGTAGTGGGAGAGCCCGGATGTGGGAAGACAATTTTCTGCCTACACTTCGTGTACGCGGGTTTGAAGAGAGAGGAAAAAGCGATATTTGTCACCACAGAGGAGAGCAGAGACTCTATAATTAGGCAGGCGGAACAGTTTGGGATGCCCTTCGAAGACTACATCGACAAGGGAGAACTCATAATTATAGACGCCCTCCTAAGACCCAAAGGCGACCCCTACTCCCTATCCACACTCGACCCAGAAGAGCTCGTTAACAAGGTAATTTCAGCTAAGAAGTCTCTGGGTTTTGGTCACGTAAGACTAGTCATAGATAGCCTCTCCGCCTTCTGGCTTGATAAACCTGCGATGGCGCGCCGGTACTCCTATGTACTGAAGAAAATACTCTACCAGTGGAACTTTACGGTCGTAGCTACTTCTCAGTACGCTATAACTACAAGCGAGGCTTTCGGGTTCGGAGTAGAGCACGTAGCGGACGGTATCATAAGGTTTAGGCGTGCGGTTAAAGGGGGGATTCTTAAACGCTACCTGATAATAGAGAAGATGAGGCAGACGCCCCACGACTTAAGGATGTATGAAGTTGCGATAATAGACGGGAAGGGCCTAGTAGTACTGGGGCCTACGGGAGCTAGGAGAGAGGACATAGCCCTGCCTCAATCTGTGATGAAAAAGATTATAGAGGCTTCGCGGAAAGCGAAGGAGGAAATCGGCTAATAAACTCAGAGGGACACAGATGCCAAACCCCACGCTAACGAGCCTTCTAACCAGGAAGAGAATCCTCCAGGAAACCCTGTTAGAGTCCCTAGGAGAAAGAAGAGCCGAGCTAGCAAGGAGGGATTACCACGCCAGGCGTAAACCTAGGCCTTGCGGCCTGACTATTCATAGTGTAATAGGCTGTACGGGTCGATGCGCGTACTGTTACCTGCCTGATATGAATGTCAGCTTTCGCGAAGCACGCCCTTACGCGCTGTCAGCACAGGAGATTATTCTTGCTATTCTATTAAACCCTTACTTCCTACCTGGGCGTTGGGGTACTTACTTAGCTATCGGTAGCATAGGAGAGCCTTTTCACCCTGTAGGTATGGAGAGAACTTTGGAATACATGTCAGCTTTCGCTAAATACTTACGTAATCCGGTGCAGTTCTCCACTAAGATGCTGTCCGAGAGAGGTGCGAGACGTTTAGCTTCGTTTAAAAACTACCCTCTAAGCCCTTTAATCACTATAATTAAGCTCGTGGACTGGAGGAGTATGGAACCTGGGGTATTACCCCCCGAGGACAGGTTTTTAACCATAAAGGCGCTACGGAGCACTGGTTTTTACCCCTTTCTCTTCCTAAGGCCCCTGCTCCCAGGAATAAACGAGGACGAATTCGCCGATATTCTCAAGGAGTCCAAGAGAGCGGGTGCTGTAGGCGTCGTAATAGGGGGCCTAAGGATTACGCCTCTCATAATTAATAGGTTAAAGTCTTTAGGCTTCAACGTAAACGAGATTCTAAAAAGAGTTAACAAGTCGAAGTTGCGCGAAAAAACTCAGGTACCCGTCGATACGGCTGATATTAAAGCAAGAGTAGCATCCATAGCCAGAGAGTGTGGATTAGTCGCGTTGTATAGTGCCTGTTGTGCAACCACGTATGCCGCCTACCTTACCGATGGTGAAAGAGTTCCCTGTGCGGGGCTATGCTTCATAGATAAGAGGTTCTGCGCTCGGTGCCCGATGAGATGCGAGGAAGTCGAAATAAGCGTTGATTTAGAGGAGGTGTCCAGGTACTTAAGGAACGCAGGCATTCCTGTGAGGTCGGTTAACTTGGACGGCTTCAATATAGTAATAGAGGCGGATAATCCCAGAAAGGCCTGGAATAAATTAAGGCGCAGTAGTATTAAGACGTTAATAGAGACAGCCTACAGGAGGCGGTTAATTGTTGGGTAAGCGTAACCCTCTGAGAGCTTTGCTAAACAAAATAATCTGGGACTCCAGGTTCAACCCCGAGGAATACGAAGTGATTTATGTCTCGAGGGGTGCGCTCGGCGACGTAGAGAAAATCTCAGCTGACAAAATAATCAAGGTTTGGTCGAGAGGTTTCGACGCCGCCGTTAGCGGAAAGACGCGTTATATACCGTTCCACAGGATAGTAGAAATAAAAAATACTAAAACGGGAGAGGTACTTTTTAGATCTAGAAAGTATAGCTGCTAGAAGCCGCCCCTCTCGGCCATGTAAATCATCAGGTCAACAAGTCTGTTGCTGAAGCCCCACTCGTTGTCGTACCACGCCAGCACTTTTACGATATTGCTTTTATCCCCGATGACCATTGCCGCGAGTGCGTCGTAAATCGAGGAGTGCGGGTTACCTATGATGTCCGAGCTTACGACGGGCTCCTCGATGTATTGAAGTATTCCCTTCAGCTCCCCCTCAGCGGCTTTCTTAAAAGTAGCGTTAAGCTCCTCCACAGTGACTTCTCTGTCGAGTTCGGCTACGAAGTCGACTAACGAGGCATTGGGTACGGGTACTCTAATAGCCATAGCAGCCAACCTACCCTTTAACTCGGGGAATATTTCCGTAATCGCTCTGGCCGCGCCTGTAGTAGTCGGTATAATGTTGATGGCAGCTGCCCGTGCTCTCCTCAAATCTCTATGTACCAGGTCTAACACGCGCTGGTCGTTGGTATACGCGTGAACGGTGGTCATCATACCGTGCCTAAGACCGAAATTATCCATGAGTACCTTGACTACAGGAGCAAAAGCATTAGTTGTACAGGAGGCGTTCGAGAGTATTACGTGGTTCTTAGGGTCGTATAAGTGGTGGTTTATCCCGTAAACTATGGTGATGTCCGGTTGCTTGGCTGGCGCGGATATAACCACTTTTTTGGCGCCCGCGGCTAGGTGTTTAGAAGCGCTCTCCCTGTCTCTAAAGCGGCCAGTAGACTCTAAGACTATGTCTATGTCCAAGTCTTTCCAGGGTAGTTTCGCGGGATCTGGTTGCTTAGAAGCCAGTAGTACGTGGTCTCCAACTATTATCCTGTCATCCTTAGCTGTGACTTTTTCTTTAAGTATTCCGTGAATAGAGTCGTACTTTAACAGGTGAGCTAGAGTTTTAGTATCCGCTAGGTCGTTTATAGCTACAACCTCTAATTTCTTCCAGAACTCCTCGTTCTGCAAAGCAGCCCTAAAGAAGAGCCTCCCTATACGTCCGAAGCCGTTTATCGCGACCCTCAAGGGCATGGCTACCGCCGAAGAGCTTTGTAAATAGCGGGTTAATAAGTACGTCTTATCTTCATACGACTGCACTGTAGTCTTTTTGCGGCCACATCCGACCTGCGCGGGTCTATCATCCCTCAGCCCTTCCGAGCGTCTTCATTGTGGCCACTTCTTTAAGGAAAGCTGGGC
>CAZFWY010000019.1:10322-23181 GCA_964522715.1 uncultured Thermofilaceae archaeon
GTCTCCCGGATAATACTATTTAATGTCTCGGCGCTATATACGCTGAGGTGCTAGTCTTGCCCCAAGACTTCATGTTGAAAGAAGTGAAGACGAAGATAGCCGGGGATATCGTGCTCTCGGAGAACCCGGGGAAATCCATGAGGAAGTGGAGGGAGTTATTCAACATAAGTCAGATAGAGCTAGCCGAACATATGGGGGTTTCGGCGTCCGTTATAAGTGACTACGAAAGCGGCAGGAGGAGGTCTCCGGGCGCGCGGTTCGTAAAGAGATTTGTAGACGCCTTGATAGAGATCGACATTGATAAGGGCGGTCAGTCCATAAACAACCTGCTCAGGCTGTTCATAGGGTCGGATAAGCTTTACGAGGCAGTCTTAGATATGAGGGAGTTTAGCAGCCCGATTTCCATTGGAGAGTTTTGTGAAGCCATAAAATCCGAGCTCATAGTAGGTAAGGGTGAAGTTGAGAATAAAGTCCTGCTCGGCTACACCGTAGTAGACAGTATAAAGCTAGTCCTAGAAGTGCCAAGCTACGACTACGTGAGACTCTACGGCGCGACTACCCAGAGAGCAGCCATATTCACGCAAGTCTATTACGGTAGAAGCCCCATGGTGGCTATAAAGGCCATGCAGGCAGGTATGGGTGGGTTAAGGCCAGCCCTCGTGGTTTACCACGGAATAAAGAAGGTGGACAGGCTAGGCCTCGAAATAGCCAGGCGGGAAAAAATACCGCTCGCTTTGTGCCCGGTTAAAGATATAGCCAGCCTACTCGATCTCCTGAGAAAAATAGAGTGAGTACGGGGCTTACTCGACTTTCACTTTGAAGAATTTAACCTTCTTCGGTAGTCTAATCTCTAGTATCCCATCGCGGAAGACGGCGCTAGCTTTCTTGTAGTCTACTGATACGGGTAACGTTATTTCTAGGCTGTACCGCTGATAGTTACAACGGGCATACGTAACTAATCCCTCGAAACTCGTCGCCCTCTTCATTTTAGCCTCTATGAAAATCTTGTTTTCGCCGCCCTTAACAGTTATATCCTCGGCTTTCTCAACACCGGGGAGGTCTACCCGTATCAGTATTTCGTCTCCTAGGTCCCTCAGCTCGTACAGCGGTAGTAGGCAACGCCGCTCGTAATCTACGAGTGGTCTCATCATTCTTTCCTCGGTCTCGGCTATTAGCTCCTCTATCTCCCTCCTAATCCTCCGGATGTACTCGTAGAACCAGTCCTCCATCGCTCACCCCTCCTACGCGTACATAGGTGGTAGAGTGTACTCGTACTCCTTACCGGTCTGTCTGATGGTCTCCATAGTTCTCTTCATTAACTCCCTCAGTTTAATTCTAATTTCCTCTTCCTGTTCTTTCAGAGGGGTTACGTCTACTTTAAGATCGTACAGCTTACTCAAGGTCGAGACCAGGGACGCGGCGGCGCCTGGGTCTGGGTAATTAAGGTAAGCCTCCACTAGCAAGGCGATGCCCGAAATCTTTCTGAGAAAGCACTCTTTCATTATAAGTGCGTGAAGACCGCTCATAAAGCCCTCTTTAAGTATCTCTATCCCATTCCTCTCCAGGAAGGCTCTATCGTCATCCATTATCGCGGCGCCGTAAACCTTGGGGGTCTTAATCTCTATCCTGTTCGGGACTGGTATGCCGCTTAAGGCAATTATGCTCGCTACCTTTCTCTTAACGGCCCAGTCCACAACTGTCTTCGCAAGCTGCGGCATGACTTTTGGGGAAATGGCTACTTCGGATATTAAGATGCATATATCGTCCTTTCCGTATATTCTCACAGGTAGTAGGGGCCTTGCTTTATGGAAGAGGAGTAAAGGTGGCATTTCCTCTGAGTCTAGCTGTGCGATCATTTCGAGGTCTAGCGTTCTCACGAGGAATGAAGCAGCAATGGGCCCTACTAATCCTACGTCTGGTACTCCTACTAACAGTTTGAAATTCTCAGGGGGGGCCTTATAATCGTACAGCGTCCACAAGGGCTACCGACCCCCATATCTTTTTAGAACTTCTACTACGGGTAGAGACCCTTTACTCAAGTACCTCATCAACGCGCCACCTCCAGTACTTACAAAGCTGACCTTATCTATATAGCCTAGCTTCTTGGCGGCGGCTATCGTGTGCCCTCCACCTATCAAGGAGTATATCCCCGGCTTAACCATAGCTTCAAAGACTTTTTCCGTCCCTAGGGAGAACCCTTCTTCCTCGAAGACTCCAAGCGGGCCGTTCATAACCACTGTCTTAGAGTTACTAATTAGATTAGAGTAAAAGCTCGCAGTATCGGTTCCCACGTCCCATATGAGGTAGTCGGTCGGCAGATCCTCGACCTTAACCTCTGCGCGCTCGCCATCCTTGTTTACCGCTAAGTCTACTGGGAGAATTACGCGGTCTGGATAGCTGTCTAGAAGCTCCTTGACGCTAGGTATAAGCTCGGTGAACCCTTTCTTCTCCAAGACCTCTTTATTCGCTTTACCTATGTCTACCCCTCGTGCTAGCAGGAACAAGTTAGCTACGAGTCCACCAGTAATCACATAATCTGCTATACCCTGGGACAATACGGCCCGAGCGACGTTAGCCGAGTCCTCCGCCTTCGCCCCACCCAGTATGTACACGCAGGGGTGCTCTGGATTATCTCGTACACGCATTAATGCTTTGAGTTCGGCCTCCATAACTCTCCCGACCGCTACTTCTTTAACTACGGGCGCGAAACCCACGAGAGAGGCGTGCATCCTGTGGGCAGCTGCGAACGCATCTACAATGAATACGTCTATTAGGGGGGCTAACCTTCGGACCATCTCGCTCTTAGAGTGCTCCTCGGCGCTCGCCTTAACGGTCTCGCCTTCCCAGAACCTGACGTTTTCGAGCAGTAATACGTCTCCCTCCTCTAAACTCTCTATGGCTTTAACAGCTTTCTTGCCGAATATATCGTCTACAAACTTCACCTCCTTGCCCAGAACCCCAGATAAAACATTGGCGTGCTCCCTGAGACTTGTGAAATCTGGCTCTCCCTTCCTCCCTTGGTGAGCCATTATTACAGTCTTCGCCTTTCTCTCAACAAGCTCGGCTATGGTCTCCTTGCCGTGCCTCCTTATCCTCGTGTCATCCAGTATCTTGCCAGTCTGGGGATCTATGGGAGAGTTGAAGTCCACGCGGACGAGAACGGTCTTACCGGCTACTTCAATATCGCTTAGAGTCTTAACATTCAAAGACATATTCTCATCCGCGGTGAAAAGAAGGATTACTGGCTTTTAAATTTCTAGACAGAGCCTCCTAGAATTTCTACAGCCTCAAGGCTTGCTGAGAACAGTAATATAGACCCTGCGAGCATTAACGTGGCTAGGTAGATCCCTATCTCCTCGCCAAGCTTCCCCTTGAGCATCGCCACGGACACTATTATGCTCTCTATACTGACTAAGGAGATCGCTATTAACTCAAGCCACATCACCGGTTCCTTAATCATGTTAAGGAAAACGTTCTCCTGTGGAGTCTCTACTATCTCTATAGCCTTAAGTGTCATCCCGGTCATATAGACTGTATATAGAGCCGCTAGAGAGCCGAAAATGGGGGCTGCGCACACTATCAAGAGCCGTCCGTTGTTGAAAAATATCCGGTAGCTCAGGTCGTCAACCCCGCTAACGTTGTAGAGCATGCTATCCACGTGTTGCTTATACATAGAGTAGAGTTCGTGTGCCTTATCCTCAGGTAGATGCATGTGGAAACCCAGCGAAAACGCCATTAAAAGAAGCACTAAGAATAGGGCATAACCGGTTATCCTAACCTTATAGCTCGTAGGCCCCTTTTTCTTCTCTTCCTCGTTTAATGCTAAGGTCACCTTTTCTTCTGTCATCACAGATTCTCACCATCTACAGGCATTTAATTTCACTCACACTTGATATATGCGTGTTGCTGTTTTCATAGTCGATGAGGGGTCTATCCTTAGTTAGGATGATGGAGCCTGACGAACTAGCCAAGCGTATAGATCACACATGCCTGAAACCCTCGGCTAAAGCTAACGATTTAAAGCGAACATGTGAAGAAGCCATCCGTTACGGGTTCAGAGGTTGCTGTATTTCTCCCTGGTACGTTAAGGAGGCATCGAGTATACTTTCCAGCTCAAAGGTTAAACTTGTGACGGTAGCAGGCTTCCCGCTCGGTAATCAGCCCCTAAACGCTAAGCTTCACGAAGTCGAGTTAGCCTTCGTTAACGGCGCTGACGAGGTCGACGTCGTAATGAACATATCGGCTTTCAAGTCAGGCATGTACGAGTATGTGAGAGAGGAGCTAGCCAGCCTTAATGACAAAGCTTCAGAGTACGGCGGCTCTCTGAAGGTAATAATAGAGACCTCCTTCTTGACGACGGCTGAAATAAGGCTAGCTTCTGAAATGGTGGCTGAGAACGGGATAGCGTACGTTAAATCTAATACGGGTTTCGGGAGTAGGGGCGTGACGCCTAGCGACGTGGTAATAATGTACGAAGTCGTGAAGAACTCTAAGACCAGGGTGAAGGCTGCCGGGGGGATTAGGAGAGCCTTAGACGCCCTGATCCTAATAAACTTGGGGGCCGATGTCATAGGTACAAGTTCAGGCCCTGCCATAATAGAGGAACTTAAATTAATGTCTAAAAAGGCTTAGACGCTCGCAGAAGAGCGAGGGATCGCCATGAAGCCGAACCGAGAGGTAGGTATTGTAGGATATGGGGCGTACATACCGGTCTACAGGATAAAAGACCAGGAAATAGCTCGAGTATGGGGCAGGAGTAGGTGGCCCATAGAGGAAAAAAGCGTGCCTGGCATAGACGAGGACTCCCTCACCATGGCTGTGGAAGCCTCAAAAAACGCCATCAAGAGAGCCGAAATAGATCCCAAAGAGATAGGCGCCATATACGTAGGGTCTGAAAGTCCGCCGTACGCCGTTAAGCCGTCAGCTACTGTAATAGCCGAAGCCATAGGTGCAGTACCCCGAGCGCTGGCTATAGATATGGAGTTCGCGTGTAGAGCTGGCACCACGGCAATGCAAAGTGTGATAGGATTAGTAGCCAGCGGGATGATAAAATATGGACTCGCTATCGGAACTGATACTGCTCAAGGGAGACCAAGCGACGAGTTGGAATTCACGGCCGCAGCGGGTGCGGCCGCGTTCATCATAGGACTAGCCGAGAACTCGCTAGCTAAAGTGGAGGCCACCTATTCGTATATTACTGATACTCCAGACTTCTGGCGTAGAGAGGGAGAGCGCTACCCGAGGCATACCTATCGATTTACCGGTGTACCAGCATACTTTAAACACGTGATAGGTGCGGCTAAGGGTCTCATGGAGGAGGAAGGGCTACGACCCAGCGATTTTGATTACGTCGTCTTTCACCAGCCAAACGTAAAATTCCCGCTAAGAGTCGCTAAAATGTTAGGTTTCACGGAAGATAAGGTAAAAGCTGGCCTACTCGCACACGTGATAGGCAATACGTATGCTGCGGCCTCGCTCATAGGATTAGCTGCGGTTTTAGACAGGGCTAAACCGGGAGAGAGGATATTAGTGGTATCGTTCGGAAGCGGGGCTGGAAGTGACGCTCTAAGTCTGATGGTAACGGACTTGATAGACAGGAAAAGAGTTCTAGCGCCTACGGTAGAGCAGTACGTTAAGCGGAGGATCTACGTAGACTATTCGCTCTACGTGCGTTACAGAGGTAAGATTGAGAGGTGGTAGATACGAGGAAGGTGTATGTATTAGGGATAGGGGCGACGCCCATAGGAGAGCACTGGGACGAGTCGCTACGTACTCTGATGACCAAAGCCGCCACCTCAGCGATTGAAGATGCTAGCATCGAGAGGAAAGACGTTGATGCCATATTTGTGGGTAACATGTCTTCGGGCCCCCTCCAAGGACAAGAGCATCTAGGATCTTTGCTAGCAACTTGGCTCGGAATACCGGGCGTAGCAGCCTGTAAAGTAGAGGCTGCATGCGCGAGTGGCGGCGCCGCTTTTCACCAAGGCTTTCTAGGCGTAGCATCAGGGGTATACGACTGCGTCCTAGTCGTGGGTGTTGAGAAGATGACTGATGCTATTACGAGGGACATTACCGCGGCGCTTATAATGGCGGACGACCAGGACTACGTAGCTTTTACTGGTGTGTCTTTCGTTGGGCTTAACGCCTTGGTGTATAAGGCCTATATGGATAAGTACGCTGTGGAGCAGGAGGACATAGCCTTATTCGCTGTTCATGATCATAAGCAGGCCGTGAACAATGAGTTGGCACAGTATAGAAGGCCTGTCACTCTTTCAGCCGTTATGTCGTCGCCCTTAATTGCCGATCCCATACATTTACTTGAGTGCGCCCCTATAGGTGATGGCTCAGCTAGCGTTGTCTTATGCTCGGAGGAGTTCCTTAAAAAATATGGGGGGAGGGATGTTTTAATAGAAGTCTCAGCGTCCATCGTTGCAACTGACAAGTTAAGTCTGTATGACCGCGACGACATAACGACACTGTCCGCCTCTGTCAAGGCTTCCCGCAAGGCGTATAAGATCGCAAAGATAGAACCTAAGGACGTCGACGTATTAGAGGTGCACGACGCCTTCACGATACTGGGGGTCATCCATTTAGAGGACTTGGGTTTCGCTAGGAAGGGGGAGGGATGGCGGCTTCTAAAGGACGGGGAGCTGGAGATAGACGGTAAGATACCGACCAATACGATGGGAGGGCTAAAGGCGAGGGGGCATCCGGTGGGAGCTACGGGGGTATACCAAGTGTTCGACGTGGTTAAGCAGCTCAGGGGAGAGGCCGGGAAGAACCAGGTAGATAGCCCTGAGGTAGGTGTCACGCAGAGCGTAGGTGGTGTGGGTGGAACAGTTGTAGTTAATGTGTTCAGGAGGGTGAGATAGGATGGTTAAAGCGGCTAGTGTGCCTCGGGTGTGGAGGGACAGGGAGGTTAAGTACAGACTTCTGGGCACATACTGTAAATCTTGCGGCAAAAGCCACTACCCTCCGAGGATTTACTGCCCGCACTGTGGCTCCAAAGACCTAGAACTCGTGAAGCTACCCGAAGAGGGCAAGATACTGCACTTCACAGTTATTCGGGCCCCTCCCACGGACTTCGAGGAGTACGCTCCATACATAGTGGCCCTAATAGAGCTCAAAAACGGTACGCGCTTAATGGCGCAGGTAGTGGATGTGAGAGCGGAAGAACTTAAGGAAGGGATGGAGGTCGAAGCGGTCTTCCGAAAGTATAGGGAGCAAGGACCAGATGGAGTTATAGAATACGGCTTGAAGTTCAGGCCTAAGCTCTAGGAGATCGACATGGAGACTCTGCGTGAGCGCATCGTCAGGGTCCTCTTAGAGTCCGACGAGCCGTTAACCGTAGATCAAATAGGTGAGCTGCTTGGAGTCCCACGGGAGCAGAGGAAAATGCTCTACGATGAGCTGCCTCATGTTGCCAAAACACTGCGGAGGAAAAGCGGTGGAGCGCTTCAATTAGTCTATGAACCTCCCCGTTGCGCCAACTGTGGCTATGTCTTCAGTAAACTAAAGCGTATTAAGAAGCCCAGTAAATGCCCTAGGTGCAAGAGCGAGCGTATACTACCTCCTCGCTTTTTAATAGTTGAAACTTAATCTTTTTCTTCTCCTACCAGTACGGCGTTCACTAAAGCCGTAATTATTGATGTCAGGGCTAGGTCTGTAGCCAGGGTAATTCCGGGAGCTACATCTACGGTCAATGTAGCTCTTTTCAAAATCCCTGTGGGTATCCCCTCCCTAGCGCCTATGAGGACGTTAACTACCTTACTTCCCTCCACTACCTCTCTTACTTCGCGGCTCATCTCTGTAATAGCACGCCCCCGCGTAGATGTGGCTACAATAGGCTCCCCCCTATGGTCTCTGACGAACTGGTACATGTCCTGTATTACAACCGGTACCTTAACGACCTTGTGAGCGTACGTCTTACGTTGTATCTCGTAGCGCGAGTCTATGCCTTCAAAGACTCCTTTCAGGAATGCCGCCATCTCCCTGGCGTTAACTGGTTTAAACGGTGCGACTACGAGTTCCCTGAGTTCAAACGTCTGTGCGGCCCTGCCAATCCTAACGCCTATTTTGTAGGCGGCTTCTACAGGGCCAGTATAGGGCATCTGAACGACTCTAATTTTCCTTAAAATACCCAGAACGTTCGGCTTCCCCGGATATGTTTTCTTCTTCTCCTCGGCGCCGCTAGTTATTGAAATAAACGTCTTTTCGTCGAGCACTTCCACCCAAACTATCTTATCGGGATAGGTGAGATCTACGGACGCGCCTACCTCCTCCTGTACGGCCGCACCAGCTCTCACGTTAACGTCTATACTCGTAAAGTCGTGCCTGCCCCTACGAGTAGTTCTCACAGCGAACGTCTCGCTCTCAGAGATTCTCCCTCTCGCTACGTCTGCGGCGGCTCTAGCTATCTCGTCTAGATCCGAGTCAACTTCAGCCATCACTATGAATACCTTCTCGGCCTCTAACACTTCTCGCTCTATTATAGCTGCAGCCTCCTCCGGGCTTCCCTTTACCTCCACTATGACTAGGCCTTTGAAACCTTTAGGCAGTGGTCTTACCTTAACGCTCTCTCCCAAGACTTCCTCTATCACAGATGCTGCTACTCGCTCTAGCCCTCGAGGGGTTTTAACGAGGATTTTCCCAGGCATTAGCCTCCCCACTTAAACCTAGCTATGAAGAAACCTACGGTTCTGTGGATATGAGGATATAGCCTCCTCACTCTGGCGTGGAAAGGATACTTCTTATACCCTTCAACTCCCCACTCCGAAGGGTTTAACTCAGCCTCCTCCGCCTCTAGGATTTTAGCCACCACCTCCTCCCCCTCTGAGGCGAGTAAGGAGCACGTAGAGTAAACTACTACGCCTCCTGGTTTAACCGCTCTAAACGCACTTCTCAACATTTCAACCTGTAATTTCTTCAGTGAATCTGTAAGGGGCTTTTTCCAAAGCGCCAGCCGTAGTCCGGGGTCTCTGCTCAAAGCACCGCTATTGGTACAGGGAGCATCCACGAGTACTTTATCGAACTTCCTGCGCAGGGGAGGTAATGTCGAGTCTACGCGGATTATCATCACGTCAACGCCCATCCTAGACATTAAGGTCCTCATGGCTTGCACGCGTTTCCTTGAAATATCGCCCGCTACTATAACGCACCTCCCCCCAGTTAGCTGGTATATATGAGATGTCTTAACCCCCGGGGCAGCTGCCGCATCGTATATAACGTCGGAGGGGCTAGGATTCAACGTGTGAACCACGGCGGCGCTCCCCTTATCTTCAGCTATGAGTAGTCCTTTCTTAAAGGGAGGGAGCTTCGTTAAACCGGGTTGAGGATTAAGGATTTCGTACATGTACGGGAAATCTCTGTCCTCTTTAAGTGATAACTTATAGCCACGTAGGCGCTTCAAAACATATTCCTCGCTGTGTCTCGTAGTGATCACCCTTACCCAGAATGTGCGTTTCCACAGGCCGCGCAACACTTTCAGAGTGTCCGCAAACCCTATATTATCCAACAAGTGCTTGACAAGCCAAGGGGGTGTAGAGTATTCTACGGCCAGTCTCTCGTGTACGGCTAGCTTTGACTTTAAAACATCAGCTCTTCCCGTGACATCTCCAGATAGGAGTTTCCAGAGCCTGCCGCTCAAAACGCCGCCCTTGACTATCTCTAACTCCCTAAGAGAGTACTTCTCAGAGCGTAGAGCTGCGTATGCAACTCTAAAAGCGCATCTCCTTCTTAATGGTATTCTCTCGAGCCCCTCATTCCTCAGCACTAGGTCTGCTTCGGGAAAAAATCTTAGAGCCTCTAAAACGAGAAGATAAGCCTCATCTGTCTCCTCTTTATACCTACTCCTAACAGTACGGATCGCCTTTTGGAATGCTGAGTCCATCGATACTCTTTCTCTCTCAATAGTCTCGAGCGTGAGAGAGGCTAGCCTGAAAGACCTGGGGTGCATATTATGCACTCTGTGTTTTGCATACACATGCAAATATAGTTTATCTAGGCGTCACCTGTGTAAAGGTTTGGGGGTTAAATGGAGGGATTTTTCAAGAAAGTAGCAATATGTATAGGACTTATAACGTTATTTCACATCTCAAAGATTCTCTTCACCGTAGTGATAATATTCATTGTAATAAGAAAAATACAGAATACAGATACCTTGTCAAAAGTTAAAAATCTGCTGGGGAAGATAAATAGGAAGAAGCCTCAACGGATACGCGTTACTCTAATCCCTGTTAAAAAATCAGCTGTAAGGGAGAGGGTACATAAGGTTAAAGAGGTTAGGTTAGGGTCTGAGAGCTACTACTCAACATCACTCTTAAAGTGGTGCAAGCCCTTCACAATCAAGCTAGTTAACTTCAAAAGCTTAGTCGGATTTCTTAGGGATATTTCTAGGTTCGCAGATTCAGAGGAGGTCGAGATATACGCGCTGATACCGTTAAACACGTTATTTCAAGACAGGCCTACGCTAATCTTAATCCCGACATATAAGTCCTACAGGTTCAGATCGGTAGTATCTAAGCTCGATGCAGTTTCTTCAGCCATAACGTCCTACGCGGTAGTTAGAGGCTTCCTCTGGGAGTCCTACTCAGACGGGAATTCTGCCGGGGGTGTTACGCGTGTTAGTAGCTGTTTTCTCTCGTCTGCCAAATGTAACGGGAAGTAGTGTCATCTTAAGCAATACAGTAACTGAGGCTGACTTACCTCCACTGAGGATACCTAGGGAGGGCGTAGCCATGCTATCTATGGCGTTACGGGAAGACCGCATACTCTCAGCTGACGAAGGAGCCTTGCTTGCCGGTTTACTGGTCTCGTCGCAGAAAACGTTAATCGACATGGGCGTTATCCTAGGTGTGGCGCCTCCACCCCTATTTTGGAGATTGCTGCCTCTCACTTTCTACTTTAAGGACAAAGTGGACGCTGAAATGAAGGTGCAGGTAGTGCCTCTATGTCCTAACTCCTCAGTCATCGCCGCTGCTCTAACCTATCTCTGGGAGGTCGAGGGCGTAGAGAACCTGGTCGTAGATTTCGCGGATGTTCTATCTCCCAGGGTGATTGCCATGTTATCCCTCATGTGTGAGATTTCTGGGGTCTCGCTATACCTCGTATACAGGGGAAGGCCTCTAAGAGGCCTCTGGGCGCAGAGAATAGATATTAACGAATCTCTCTACGCACACTCCCTTTTAAAGGCGTTAAGTCTCCCTAGAGAGGAGGTCTCAGAGGTTAGAGACTTACTTCCTAGCACTAGAGTTAGTATTAGTAGGAAAGGCTTTGTCTCTTTAATTGCTCTCCAAACACCTAAGAGTATGGGTGCGTACCCTAGGTACAATTATACTGAGCTGGACGTATTGAGGGCAGTCTTCGGAAACAAGGCGGAGTCCGTAAGATCGCTGCTGGACGAGGTGAAACTCTCAGGAGGGGCTGTCGATGAGCGGTCACTTATGGATTGGTGCTCTTCGCTGGGATTATCGTATACGGATTATGCTAACATTGTGAAGTATGGTTTCCTGGGGAGGAGAGTTCACACCAGTAGCGTAACGGTGTACCTAACGGATAAGGGGATGTACGTCTTAGGGGTGAGATCTTGAGGAGGAAGTACCTGTCCTTAGCCCGCGAAGTCCTGAGGAAAGGCTGCGACAAAGGGCTCCTAGAGGCTTTAACCTTACTTAAAGCCTCTTTCCCCCAGAAGTCTGAATCCTGGTTCCTAAGGGCGCTAGCGCGCTACTTGGCAGGTATCAGGAAAGTATCTTACAACCACTGGCTGGTGCCTGGCCTACCCGAGCTTAGAGATACTAGACCCTGGTATAACGTATGGCTCAGGGATGGGACTTACAGGTGTGACTGTTACGCCAGGCTTTACGGCAAGACGCGTGAGAAAAGCGTGTGCACGCACGTAGCTGCCGTGATGCTGGCTAGAAGGTATGAACGTATCACGAAGTGGATGTGAGAATATGAGACTTGAAGACCTGAAAGGGGTTGGACGTGTAACGGCTCAGCGGTTGAGAAACGCTGGTGTAAGCGTTAGGCATCTCGCCATTATGAACCCCGAGGAGCTGGAGGAGCTGGCTGGGATAGATGTAATCAGGGCATCGAAGATAATCCGCGCGGCGAGGGAAGCCTTCGGAATGAGGAACCAGCCTATAACGGCTCTGGAGTACGAGAGGAGGGTAGGGGGGGAGCCCCGCCTGCCCACCGGTGTCAAAGCCGTAGATGAACTGTTGGAGGGAGGCTTGGAGCCCGGCTCGATATACGAGCTGGCTGGCGAGTACGGCTCCGGGAAGACTCAGCTCTGCCACCAACTAGCAGTGATTGTGCAGGTGTTCGACGATGAGCTGAAAGGCAAAGCCCTTTACATAGACACGGAGGGAACCTTCAGTCCCCAGCGAATAAAGGCGATAGCCTTTAGGCTTGGCCTCAACGGCGATGAAGTGTTATCTAATATCCTAGTGGACAGAGTTATAACGGTCATAGAGTTAGAAGAGGCCGTGAGGGTTGTAGCGCCACAATTACTAGAGGGCAGCGACGTACGCCTGATAGTTGTCGACGGGGTTATGACTCTCTACAGGGCTCAGTTTAAGGGGCTTGAGATGCTGGCTAGGAGGCAGCAGCGGCTCAACTATCTCCTAGACTGGCTTAAGAGGCTGGGCCGAGTCTATCACCCCCTTTACATAGTCATAACCAACCAAGTACTCACCCAGCCCATACCGGGGATGGCGGCTCTTAAAGTTCCAGCCGGGGGCAATATCATAGCTCACGCTAGCACTCACCGCTTCATCCTCCGGAGGAAGGGCGACATACACGTGATACAGGTCTTAGATAGCCCGTACCTGCCTAGGAAGGCTGAGGCGGAGTTCCGGAT
>CAZFWY010000020.1:0-22433 GCA_964522715.1 uncultured Thermofilaceae archaeon
CTGCGTATGAGTTCTACTATTTCGTAGTCGCTGAGTTTAAGCGTTAGCACGCTCCTACCACACATATGCTACAAAGTAGGAATGTGATTTATTAGGCTAGCATCATGCACGTCAGCACAAGAGCGTTAATTTAAATTAATGAAACCTTTTTTTCCTAGTGATAAGTTGAGATTATTTTAGTTTCGGCTTATATATATCAAAATTTTTTATAGTGGTATTGCAAGTAAAGAGCGGTCTCCGAAGCCTAACCCCCCGGGGCCGCAAGTCCGACTAATCCGTAAGGCCTACGCGGGTTTATTTACGACTTCCTTACTTCTTGAAGTATGTGCAAGGCCCGTGGGAAGGTTAAGCTGTTAATCGCTGGTAGGAGTGATGATTACTTCTTATGGACTCTCGCTTCATGGATGTTGGAACTTTACGATTTCCTCTGTGAGGAACTGAGCGTAACGTTAGAGGTAGAGGTTGAAGAGGAGGACGTAAGCATGCCTCGCCTCTACGTAGACGGGGACTTGGTTTTTGAGGGTGTCCCCGGCGAGGAGGGCTACTTGGTCGAGCTTTTGAAACACTATTTCAGGTCTAGGAGGGTATAGCGTTTATTGAGCGTAGATACTCTATGACTTCTTCAGGGCTCTTGAAGATGCCAGTGGTGTAGTATTTTAAGAACGGGCTTACCCTATGTGGGAATATCGCGTATACGTCCTTGTTGTGCGTGAAGCCGTAGTTTATCTCGTTTAGGACTCCGGGCGATACGGTCTCAACCGGGTAATAGACTATTATGGCGTCACTCTGGTCTATTAACTTGTAGTCTCTAGCGACTATTTGATCTAATATGTCGTCTATTGCCTCTTTAACCTCACTTATAGGTATTCTGAACGTTTCTCCTTCGAACTCAAACTCTACGTAATTGAAACCTTCGCTTTCTGCTTGCTTCGCCTTTTCTATCAGGTCTGCTTCCTCTATCATTATGGGGTCAAAAACTATTAGGCCCGCTCTACGTAACGCCCTCTTTATTTCTTCTTTGGTCTCGAAGAACTCAGGCACGTGCATTACGTGAGTTATTGGGTAGCTTAGGTAGACTTTTAGAGTCTCTGAGGGCCGCCCCTCCAATCTAGGCTTCTCAACCTTGTTTATTATGTCCGCCAGGAGCTGGGGTGGTTCGTTCCTCGATATGATGTAGAAGGGCTTCCTCTGGTATTCCGCTAGGAGTTGAGTTATGAAAGTCTCTTCATCGCGCCATACCAGTATGTCTTTAAGGGAAAGCCTGCCCCTCCACTTACCCCTCTCTAACCGTGCCTTCACGTGGTGCGCGTTATCAAGCAGCGTTACGTAGAGATCGGGCTGCAGTGAGTTTAGGTAGTGGAAGTTAAACGCCGGTAGTAGGTGTTTTTTCCAGCGGAAACAGGTGTGCGTGCTCACTATAAGGTCAGCGCCCTTGGTCCCTGAGTACCTATCCTTCTCCTTTAGGAGTTCCTCGAATGTCATCGCTCTCAGGTAGTTTAAGGCGAAGATATCCATGTCGAGGATTTTCCCTTCAGGAATTTCTATGCCTAGCTGACGGGACTTTTCGAACATTTTCTCTCCCACTTCGAAAATCACGGCGTCGCCTAGTATGTTGCGTACCTCACGTAGATACTCTAGCCGTCCGCTACCGCTTATACCCGTAGCGAATATTATCATAGAGCCCTCTCCTAGGGTAGAGAGACGCGGCCTCTATAAAAGAGTACACGTTCACGGTTTATGCTGCTAAACAGTTTTAAGTTAAGATTACTTTCGGCGTTAACTCCGTGATATTATAAGGAAACTTCCCCCGCAGTTCTCTACGGATTACGTGTGGGAGGGATAAAGAAATCTCCCTGGGATGTGGGTGGTGAAACAAATGGACGTAAGGTACGTATTGTTTGTCAAAGGTGGCAAGGAGGATGAGGAGGCTCTAAAGCTGCTTAAAGAGGTTCTCGGGGACGAACTAGTCGTGATAGATGTTCGGAAGAATGGGGTTAGAGGGTGGATGCTCTGGGAGTACGGCAGCGATGAAACCCCACTTCTAGCAACCCCCACGGGAGTGTATTACGGCGTAGAAGCCATCAAAAGCTTGGTCAGGAGATTTGGAGGGCCGCAGTAACCATATCATCCTCTATTCCTTCTAAGTATCCTCTTGTTTCAGAGCGATGTAGCAGTTTAACAGTTTCTAAGACGAGAGAAAGGCGCCTTTTTAAGTAGGAATTCCTAAGAAGAGTCGATGTTTGGAAGAAAACTGAGCGAAAGTGACGTAGTATTAGTACTCCGCAGGGCGTTCGTAAAAGTCTTGATGGCAGAGCGCATGCTGAGAGATAAACGATTGAGAGTTAGGCTAACCATTGTAACAGCTATGGCTGGTCTACCCTTACCGGGCGAGTTCCTTGGGGGAGTTTATAGGGCTGACGCTTACGGGGAGATTAAGCGCGCGATACGCATGATAGATAAACTCATTAAGAATAGACCGGGGGAGGATAGAGTTAGACTTGAATCTGCGAAGAAAGTACTGGAAGAGGTAGGAAAAGACTCAACAACTGCTGAGCTAAGAGATGCGATCACGCGTGCCCTCACCCTAATAGAGGGGGGGAGTCTCTAAAGCTAAAGGTCTTTTAGCGCAGTGTTGACGTTAGTAAAGCCTTTCAGACTATGATTTAATATCTCTCCCTCCACCAAACCTCTTGGTGGAGAAGTTGAGGTTTGCGACGTGTTCTCCCGAAAATAAGAATCCTCCTACGGGTAAGCGAGTGGCTATAGTAGGTGCTGGCCCTGCTGGACTTTCTGCTGCTGGCTTCCTAATCTGTAAGGGTCACGAGGTTGTAGTGTACGATATGATGTCCGAGCCGGGAGGTATGGTGGCCTTCGCTATACCCGACTTTAGGTTTAACAAGACCCGCTTTTACGAGGGTATTAAAGCGCTTAAAGAGCTGGGAGTTAAGTTCGTTCTTAACACGACTGTGGGTGTGGATGTTGTTTCCTTAAAGGACTTGCTTGAGGAGTATGACGCGGTCATAATCGCTACCGGGACCTGGAGGTCCAGGAGTATAGGCGTCGAGGGGGAAGACCTAGACGGGGTATACCACGCTCTCGACCTCTTAATCGACATCGGTCTCGCCAATAAAGGGTATAAGCCCCGCCACCCCATACCTGATTTCAAAGGTAAGCGAGTAGCTGTCATAGGAGGGGGAGATACGGCTGTAGACGCCGCTAGAACATTCGTGAGGATGGGCGCCGGGGAAGTGATGATAGTCTACAGGAGGACTAAAGAGACCTCTAAGGCTGGAGCTAAAGAGATAGAGAGAGCCGAGAAAGAAGGGGCTAAGTTCATCCCACTCACAGTACCTAAGAGATTCTTAGGTGAAAATGGGCGCGTAGTGGGTATCGAGGCTCTAAAGGTAAAGTTAGGTGAACCGGACTCCTCGGGAAGACCTAGGCCTCAGCCTATACCAGGCTCAGAGCACGTAATACCCGTGGACTACGTAGTCTTAGCCTGTGGAGAGCTGCCGACACCTCCCCCCTCCTGCGAGGAGTTAGGCTTAGAGCTAGATAAATGGGGGTGTATAGTGGTAGACGAGAAGGGCAGGACTAAGGTACCGGGACTCTTCGCTGCTGGCGATGTCGTCACGGGTCCTTCGAGGATAGGGCCAGCTTTCATGTGGGGCAGGAGGGTGGCAAAGGCCGTAGACGAGTACTTGAGTTCTGAGGGCTAAAAGACTTGTCGAGAAGAAAAAGGAGGAGGGAATGGATTAAAGATCTAGCCGTGCAGAGGGCAGAGATACTTTTAAATCTCTCACACAAAACGTACGCTAAGGATCCCGAGCTAGCTCGGCGATACGTGAAGTTAGCGGTCTCCATTCTTAAACGCGCCAGGGCAAAGCTCCCGAGGAAACTCAAAAGGACATTCTGTAAGTCATGTTTCGAACCATTAATACCTGGTGTGACGGCTAGGGTCAGGCTTAGGAATAACAGGATGCCGCACATAGTCATCACATGCCTTAGGTGTGGACGGCGCTACCGTGTACCATATAAGCGCTGAGTTATCTGTACCACTTCCTCGGGCGTTAACTCAATTACCCTCTTATCTAACAGCTTAGATAAGCGAGACCCTACCAGGAAATCCTCGCCGATACCTGCTATCCTCAAGGCCTTTCTTAGCTTCTTCCTCTTATAAGGGAATACTTTCCTAGTGAAATCCTCTACCCTCCCGACTAGTTCGGCGTTTACAGCTGGTGTTGGTTTAGGACTGATTCTAACGACTATGGAGTTCACGGCAGAGGGGGGGTAAAACGCGTTGCCTGGCACGGACGCTAGACGCTCTACGTTACAGAGGAGAGACGTGAGTATTGTTAAGCGGCAGTACTTTTTCTCTCTAGGGCGAGCGAACAGACGCTCGGCGAACTCCTGTTGTAACGTGAGCACGGCTAAATCGTACCTACCTACGGACTTCACCAGCATGATAAGTAGCTGAGACGATATACTATAGGGCACGTTCGACAGCACTCTGTCGATTCCTATGGGTATACCTAAATGCAAAGCGTCGGCCACCACGACGTCTACGTTATAGTACGAGCGCTGGCAGATGTCCCTCAACGCCTGTGAGATCCTGCGGTCTATCTCCACAGCTATCACGTAACTAGACTTCTCGGCTGCTTTAAGGGTGAGCGCACCGAGGCCCGCACCTATCTCGTAAACCCTCTGAGTACCGTTCAGAAGGCAGTAATTAACTATGAGACGTGCATAGCTCTCGCTGGCTAAGAAGCTTTGACCTAGCCTCTTTTTAGGCTTGATGCCGTACCTCTTCAGAAGCTTTTTAATGTTTCCCCTCCCGTAAACTTTAACCAAGACCTTAATCACCGCTCGGCTTATAATATAGGATGGCAACTATAGACCCTAATCTTCTCAGCATAGCTCCAGCCTCGCTCTCCTCTGATACTATCGTGAAGGGAATCTTGCTAGTAGCTACCTTTTGGATAATCGCCAGGATTTCCTCGTCTTCGAGCAAGGCAGTGTCTAAGACCATCACCTCCTTGACTACTCCCCACTCAACCGAACTTCTAACCTCCTCCTTACCTATAGCTACCCTGCCCTTACCGCTAAGCTCGCTAAGCACGGTTCTCATTCCTTCTGCCTCCCTGAGAGCCCTAACGTCACTAATTATGTCGCGCAACTTACCTCCTCTTAAAGCCTCATATACTCCAGCCAGACCACCCTCACTCACCCTAACTACCCCTATTACGCGTACCACCTCGCTTAATCTATCCACGAAGCTCTCCCGGCACCACTCATCAAGTAGGCTTGGAGCGAGAATTAACGCGCCGCTCACCGTCTCAGTCTTTACAATCCTCTTAGATAGCGCCAGAACGTCATCCATTATGGCCTGAGCGAATTTCTTCAAGCTAAAGCCTTCTCCCCTTTCAGGAAGGGTATAGGTTTTCTTCACTTTCAGGTCGAAGCCCTGAGGCCCGAGTAGTCCCACAACTACCTCCTCCAGGCCTAAAGAGATTATGAGTACCCTCCTAATCCTAATAGTAGATTCCTCCAGTAAAGAAAGTTCGAAGGCTCCCAGACAGTCCTTCTTTACCACTTTAACTGCATCCCCTACTCCTACGGATAACGTGTGGTAAGACCCCTTAGCGTGTATGCGTTCAGGGGCTTCCACAATCTTCCCCTTAAGGCGTAGCTTCTTAGAAAACCTGTGGAACTCTTTGCCTTCCACTTCTACGCCGAGGTAAACTCTGACCCTATTGCCACGCTCGCTCCCGAGAGCCCTGCTTATTTTTACCTGCCTAAAAGTCCACGCGTACACCACGTCTCCCTGCCTTATCAAGAAAGCCAAGTAGTACAAGTCCTCCGGGCTTTCAACCTGTACCTCAAAAACACCCTTCCTAGCGTCTAAGCTTATTACCCTCATGAATACTCCCCTCGTAGATGCCGAGCGCATCTTCTACCGACGAGATAACCCGGGCGACTATCGTCCAGGCGTCTAGGGGAATCGGCGCTATAGAGATTATATCGTCGGCTGAATCTATAACCTCCTCTGAGAAACTACCCTTCTGGAAGGCCCCGACGACGACTGCTGGCCTCTCTTCCCTTATGATAAGCTGAGCTAACTCTCTCGGTGATTTAGGCGTACCCGTCTCATCGAGTAAGAAGACCCTTGTAACCCTGAGGTCACGGATACCCTCCTTAAAACTCGCGTGAAGCACCTTAAGGAGGGGTTTATCCACACCTGGAGGTACGTGACCTTTTATCAGCAATTGCTCCATTAGGCCCACAAACCTGTTGTAATTCCTGGGTAATCTCGTCTCGCTAGCCACACTAATCCATTTCCCTTCATAGGTGTACACGCGCACCCTTAAAAAGCCGCGTTTATTCAGAAGGGAGGAGAGAGCCAGGAGTAAGCAGAAATGCGTAATATCGGGCCTACCCCTCTTCTCCCTATCTTTTAACCTCAACATCGCGTGGTGGTGTAGAGAGACATCTAGGAGTATCTCTTCTGGCTTCTTCCCGCGAGCAGCTGCTGAAGATCTCACCGACGGATGAAGCCACAGCTTACGTGGAACTAGCTCTATGCCAGCTTCGGCCAAAATCAAGTACAGCATCTCCATATCTTTCGCCCTAGCCGCTTTCTAACTCATAAAGTGAAGATTGCCAGCCCTTATAAGGATGACAAAAACTGACACAAGCCGAAGAAAGCTAAATAAAAGTCCTTAGGATGGTTTAGTTGACAGGGGCCGTGGTCTAGCCTGGCTATGATGGGCGGCTCGGGTCCTTAGCGGCGAGAACCCGCCAGGTCCCGGGTTCAAGTCCCGGCGGCCCCACCACAGTCTACAGTCTTTTAAATGAGCCAGGATCTCTCCATCAGGGTTCTCTATGGGACATAGGGGGGAACTCGCGTTCGTAGGGTTAGGGCTAGCTTTAGGAGACCTAAGCCTAAGGGCCTTAAAGTTCTTAGAGACTTGTGACGAAGTTTACTTGGAGGCTTATACGAGTATAATACCGGGCTTCAGCCGTGAGCGCTTAGAGGAGTTAATAGGGCGTAGTGTGAGAGTAGTTACTAGGAGGGATTTAGAGGACAAGAACGGAAGAGTATTGTTGAGCCCAGCTCTGGAGGGCAAAAGGGTAGCACTATTAGTTATAGGAGACCCATTCATGGCGACCACGCATATAGAGTTGAGGATACGTGCCGAGAAGATAGGTATAAGGACGAGAGTCTTCCACGCACCCTCAATATTCACGGCCGTTATAGGCGCTACGGGCCTACAGCCCTACAAGTTCGGCAAGACAGTTACCATAGTGTATCCGGACGAGAAATACGGCTACTTCCCCTTAACGCCTTACGAAGTGCTCAGGGATAATATCACAAGAGGCTTACACACACTTTTCCTCCTCGACTTAAAGGTCGAAGAGGGAAGGGCTATGACGATTAACGAAGCCCTAACCCTGCTCTTAGAAATGGAGGCTAGGGAAAAACTAGACTTGATATCTCCCAACACCTTAGTAGTGGGCCTGGCCCGTATAAGCTCTGAGAATAGTATCTCAAAGGCAGCAATAATACAGGAACTTCTCGACAAGGACTTCGGCCCTCCTCCTCACACCTTAGTAGTGCCAGGGCAGCTTCATCCTCTTGAGGAAGAGGCTCTTATAGTTCTCTGCGGGGCTTCTAGAGAGGTGGTAGCTTCGTGGAACGAGAAGCTGAGGAGAAAGCTGAGAAATATATCGAGAACCTGAAGACAGCGTTCGAAACTCTAAAGGTAAACGAAAGGTATCGTCATTTAGCCGACCTAGCCAAGACCTACATGTTAGACGCCGAATACTACCTCTCCCGAGGTGAATACATAACCAGTATAGCTTGCTCCTCGTATGCCGAAGGACTGCTTGATGCATTAAAGAAGATAGGAGTTGCAGACTTCGAGTGGCCGCATAGAGTTAGCAGGCCTAAGAGGGTACTTGTGGGCGGAGTCTTCGACATATTACACCCAGGTCACATATACTTCCTAAAGGAAGCTAGCAAAATCGGCAGGGTTATAGTAGTAGTCGCGAGAGATGAAACTGTGAGAAAGCTTAAGGGCAGAGAACCCATCATACCTGAAAGCCAGAGGTTAGAAGTAGTAAAAGCGGTAAGATATGTCAGCGAAGCTTACCTAGGCGAGCCGGGCTTAGATGTCGAAAAAACGATAGCGAAAATAAAACCAGACATCGTAGTACTAGGCCCCGACCAGTGCGCCCTAGAGGAAGAATTAAAACGCCTAGGAATAAAATACGTAAAAGTTAAAACCAGGAAGGAAACCTGTCCCCTCCCCTCAACAACTGCTATCATCAAGAAAATAATAGGAATATTCTGCCATAAAGAAGAAACAGCATCACAAAACAAGCCACCGAGAAATATTTATCCCACCACTTAGTTAAAGGAAACAGACATAGGGCCCGTAGCTCAGCCCGGTCAGAGCGCCCGGCTCATAACCGGGTGGACTTGACAGCGTGATAGCTGTCGGGATCCACTCGCGGGTTCAAATCCCGCCGGGCCCACCATAAACGTGTGTTCCGCCTTGAAGTGTTATTTTATTGTTTTCATTAGTCGTAGTCTAAAAACTGAAAAATATAAAAAGAAAATTAACCCGATAATTCTTTGATTTCTTCCTCGCCTTTCTTTAGTTCTTCGACTTGTTCTTTGTCTAGTTCTAAGAGTAAAGCTAGGAATTCTCCGATGTGTGTCTTTTCCTCTCTTGCTATGTCTTCGAAAACTCTTTTTATTCTCTCATCTCCACATGCCTCTGCGAACTGTAGGTATAGGTTGACGGCGTCTAGTTCTGCTATTATAGCTATCCGGAGCGCCTGAATTAATTCGTCCCTCGAGAATTTCTTCTCTTTAAGGTCTAAGGGATTTTTAGATATCAGAGTTACCCCCTGACCCGGCTGGAATACACACTAATATATCCTACCGTTTCCGCTCAGAGGGTTAGGGCTCTTGGTTTAAACGCCTTAATAACGTATTAAGGCGGTAGCATCACAGAGGCTGGTACGGGTTACGTTGAATTTCTCAACGTTAACTGCCGAATATTATGATGATAGTTTTACGTAATCTATTTTTTAGAAAAATATTTACTGAAAGTTTTGGTGAACATAGTTCTGTTTTTTAGTGTCCTCCCCTATCAAAAGAGCGTATGAGGGCTTTGGGCAGAGTTGTGTGTGTAACGCGTAGTGGTAGGTTAATAGTCAAGGCTGATTATGCGCCACCTATGGGATCTAGGGTCTATGACGATAGACTGGCATTGATAGGAGAAGTATACGACGTTATGGGCCCTGTAGTATCCCCGTATGTTTCAGTAAAGCCTCTGTCAACTACTATTAGGCTTGAGAGCCTAATTGGAAGAATGGTCTACGTCAAACCTCCGCCTAGGAAATACGGGAGGAGGGGCAAGAAATGGAAGAAGTAGAGAAGATAGAGGAAGACTCAATGAAATGCCCTGAGTGCGGAAGCCGCAAGATAAGTATGAACTCCGACGGGTTCCTGGTCTGCACGGACTGTGGCCGCGTGCTATACAGTTGCCCGATAAGTCAAGGGCCGGACTGGAGGGCGTACGACTATGAACAATATGTTGAGCGCGCACACGCACAGCCGGTAAACCCCCTGAAAAGTGGAGGTATACTCCCGACAAAGATATACGGCCAGAGGGATGCGCACGGTAACCAGCTAAAACCCGGGAAAACCCGTAAAGTTAACCGAATGAGTAGGATGCAGGAGGGACTCACGCCTAACATTCAGAAAGCAATCTTAAAAGCTAGGCGAGAACTCAACTCAGCCTACTACAAGCTCGGGTTAACAAAGTCTGTTATCGATGATGCCATGGTGCTGATTAAAAAAGCCTTGAAACTTGGACTGGCAAGGGGGAGATCTATTAGGCTGATAGTCTCCGCCGCCACCTACCATGCCTGTAAGATTAACAATTTGCCTAAGACTCCCATAGAAATAGCTGAAACATATGGAGTAGATAAGAGTAGGCTTTTGGATACGTATAACTTACTGTATAAGAACGGGGTGATAAAGGGCAGTATTAAACCTATGAGCTCTGTGAATTACGCTAAGTACCTAGTTACGACTCTAGACCTAGGACTAGAGGTGTTCGAAACAGCACGACGTATACTCAGCGCGGCCTCGAAGGCGGGCGTCTCTCAAGGGAAATTCCCTGAAGGCGTGGCAGCTGCCTCTGTATACATCTCAGCTATAATACACGGTAAGCGATGTAAAAGGTCGGAGCTAGCACGCTTAGTAAAGCTTTCTGACACTACGATTAGGAACCATGTAAGGGAGATTTTAAATAACATCGAAATCTCGATAGGCCTCTAATAAGCTCCTCTTTATCGGTATAATACTACTCCAAAGTACTACTATTATCAGAAAACGTTATTGAGGAAGTGTTATGTAATACCTCGCGAGGAGATACATGTCCGAAATAACTGACGTAATCGAGAGGCGAATACTAGAAGTTGTCAAGGAAGCCGGACCTGAAGGAATAATTCAGAGAGAAATATGGGTAAAGTTATCCATAGATAGCAGGAGAGGACATAGAATTCTAAAGTACTTAGAAGCCCAGGGCTACATTAAGCGTGAGCCGATAACTTACAGGGGAAGGAAAACCTACCTGGTAAAGCCCGCCTCGAAGCTCTTTCAGCGGATAGAATTACCGCCAGAACTCGACTCTATACCGTGCTTCTACTGTGAACACTTGTCACAGTGTAGCGGCGGGTATAGGTCTCCGCTAGAATGCAAGAAACTTTATTCCTGGCTCTACGGTAAAGAGAAGGCGGAGGCTGCCGAAGTAGAGGTGACCGCTAAAGTTGACATTAAGAGGTAGGGTTAGGTGCTTCGTATCGGTTGACATAGAGGAGGGTGGAGTTGTTGAAAAAATAATCAGAATACAGAACGACTTGCAGAACGTAGGGGCTCGATTTAAACTTGTAGAACCCAATAACCTGCACCTCACGTTAGCTTTTATAGGAGAAATACCCCCATCTCTTGTTGATGCTGTAAAGAAGGCCTTAAATGAAATTAAGTACAACAGTTTCGAAGTAACGTTTAAGGGGTTAGGAGCCTTCCCGGGGCTTTCGAGGCCTAGGGTTATATGGGTTGGCGTCTCTAAGGGCGCAGATAAGCTGGTGGAGCTAGCAAACACCGTGAGAGCCTCCTTAAAAAGGGGGAGAATACCCTTTGATAAGAAGGAGTTTATACCACATTTAACTATAGCCCGGGTTAAGAGTGGGTCTTCTAAGCTATGTGCCTTCTTAAAGAAGAACGCTGATATCGATGTGGGTTCGATAACCGTAGCCCACGTTAGGTTAAAGAAAAGTACGTTAACCTCCAGGGGGCCTATTTACGAGGCCCTCTATGAAATACAGCTCGAGTGAGGCAATGGACGTCTTAGACGCAGTGTTGAGGAGGATTAAGCCAGGCCTAGAAGAGAGGAGAAGAGTAGGTAAAGTAGCAGCGCGCGTTCTTTCAGAAACTCTAAAACTGATAAAGGAGTTCCACATTAACGCTACACCTGAGTACCACGGCTCCTATGCTAAAGATACTTGGACGTCAAGCAACGCCGATTTAGACCTCTTCATATTATTCCCGAGTTTCGTACCTCTCGAAGACGTGATATCTAAAGGTTTAACGCTGGCCTGGGCATTAGCTAAGCGGCTTCGGGCACGTGCCCAGGAGAACTACGCCTCACATCCCTACCTTGAACTCGAAGTGGATAGGGTTAGGGTGGATGTTGTACCGGCTTACAAGGTCTCTAGCGTAGAGGAGATTAAGACGCCTGTGGACAGAACTCGCCTCCATACGATCTACGTACTTAGAAATCTGCCCAGAAAGGCCCGGGACGACGTTAGATTACTAAAACAATTCATGAGAGGGATAGGAGTATATGGTGCCGAAATTAAGGTTCAAGGTTTTTCCGGGTACCTAGCCGAGTTATTAGTAGTAGCCTTCGGCTCGTTTATAAGCACACTGAAGAACGCGGCCGAGTGGCGACCTTTCAAGACAGTCATAGATATAGAGGGGTACTACCCCGGGAGGGCTATTCCCCCGAAAATGAGAGGACCGCTAGTAGTAGTTGACCCCGTTGACCCAAACAGGAACGCAGCCGCAGCCGTCTCCTTAGAAAGCATGGCACGGTTTATCGCAGCTGCACGCCTATTCATTAGAAAACCGTCGCTAAGTTTCTTCTTTCCGGCTCTCTCAAGCCCTACGATTAGCGAAATACAGCAAATAATACGCTCAAGGGGAACGCACATTTTTGCCCTAAGTTTCCCTAAGCCGAGCTTCCCTGAGGACGCTGTTTGGGGCCAGCTCAGAAGAAGTGAGAGAGGGATTAGAAAGTTTCTGGAGAAGCTAGGTTTTCCTGTGTACGGGGTTACCAGCTGGATATGTGGCGGAGAGGCTATTATACTGGTAGAGCTAGGTTTTGGCAAGTTACCACAAGTCAAGGAGCACAGAGGCCCGCCAGTCTACTCTGAAAACGCCGAAAAATTTGTCGAGAAATATATAGAAAGTAAGGAAGTAGTTGCCGGCCCCTTCATAAAGGGTAATAGGTGGATGGTGTTAAAGAGGCGGAGGGAGGTTGAAGTCGAGAAAATACTTATGGAGCGAATCACCGAGGTAGGCTTATCCCCCCACGTGCTGAAGGCAGTGAGAGAAAGTGTACGTGTATACGTGGGTGTTGACGTGGCTGAGGCGTGTAGAGACGAAGAATACATCCGCTTCCTCTACTCATGGCTTAAAAGGAGGGAAAAATGGCTGTAACATTACCTTTAACCCACCTAAACGAGAGACTGGTATGTATATTGTCATTCCCAAGAACACTTAGAGAACTCGCAATAGCACGCATCGTAGAGCTGTGGATCCTCGGAATAAGAGAAATAATCTCTGAGGGAAGGCTGGAGCTCTGCGGTATCAAGGTAATAGGTAAAGGCACGAACTCCGTAGTTTTCAAAGCTAGGCATGAGTCCCTCGGTACAGTCCTCGTTAAAGCTTTAAGGGTAGACTCGCCTAGAACTAGCTTGTTAAAGGAGGCTCGTATATTACAGCTAACTAATAGGAGAGGCGTTGGCCCCAAGCTATACTTCTATACGCGCAGTTTCCTGGTGGAGGAATACGTTGAGGGAGAGCCCCTACACGAGTGGGTGAAGAAAGCCGACACAGGCACCCTAAGAAGAACTCTGAGAAGCGTAATTGATCAGTTACACGCATTAGACGCCATCGGCGTGAGCCACGGAGAGCTTTCCAGGCCGGGTGACCATATACTTGTGACCAAGCATGGAGACCCCGTGCTAATAGATTTTGAAAGCGCATCTCTCGAGAGGAGTAAAAGTAACCTAACCCAGTTTATGAATGCACTCCTTTTCGCAGATAAACTTAGACTTCTAAGGGTGAAACTAGGTCTAGAGGACGCCGAGAAAGAGAGCATCATATCTGTATTACGCGCTTATAAAAAGGAAAGATCGAACAAATATGTGGCAAAAATATTCGATTTACTCGATTTATAATGGTATATAAGCGAGAAAAACATTCTTTAGAAAAAACAAATCCTAGAGGTAACTATATATAGAAGCGAAAAATAGCTCCTATGGCTTAAAGGGGTGATAGTTAATGGCTGCACAGCAGGCAATCCCGGTTTTAATATTGAAAGAAGGGACTTCTAGGACTACGGGTAGAGACGCTAGGAAGTCTAATATATACGCCGCTAGAGTGATAGCCGAGGCGTTAGCATCCTCCCTAGGCCCTAGAGGGATGGACAAATTACTAGTTGATTCCTTCGGAAACGCTACGATAACCGGAGACGGGGCGACCATTTTAAAGGAGATGGAGGTGCAGCACCCAGCAGCTAAGATGCTTGTAGAGGTAGCCAAAGCTCAGGACGATGAAGTTGGTGATGGGACTACCTCAGTAGTAGTGCTTGCAGGTCAGCTGCTCCAGAGGGCAGATGAACTTCTAGACCAGGAAATCCACCCGGCTATAATAACTGAGGGATTCGAAAAGGCCATGCAGCAAGCCGTTAAAGCTATCGACGAAATAGCGGAGGAAGTAGATCCCCTTGACAGAAATACTCTTAAAAAGATAGCTATGACGGCCCTCAGCAGCAAAGTGGTTGCAGAGTTTAAAGACCTCCTATCCGACCTCGTAGTGGAAGCCGCCCTGCAAGTTGTAGAGGAAGTAGATGGGAAGTACAAGCTATCTCTAGACGATGTTAAAGTGGAGAAGAAGAAGGGAGAATCACTGGACGAATCCGTTCTCGTAAAGGGAATAGTGCTGGACAAAGAAGTAGTCCACCCAAACATGCCTAAACGCATAGAAAACGCCAAAATAGCGCTCCTTAACACGCCACTAGAAATAGAGAAGCCGGAGTGGACGGCTAAGATAAACATTACTAACCCAGACCAGCTGAAGATGTTCCTAGACCAGGAGGCGAAAATGCTGAAGGAGATGGTTGACAAGATTAAGAAGGCTGGTGCTAATGTGGTGTTCTGCCAGAAAGGTATTGATGATATGGCCCAGTACTTCCTAGCCAAAGCAGGCATACTAGCCGTACGCAGGGTGAAGAAGAGCGACATGGAGAAGCTGGCCAGAGCCACGGGAGCCAGGATAGTAACAAAGATAGAAGACCTAACGCCAGAAGCACTAGGCACAGCGAAACTAGTAGAAGAAAGAAAAGTAGCAGACGAAAAAATGGTATTCGTAGAAGGATGCCCCAACCCGAGAGCTGTAACTATCCTCATACGGGGAGGAGCTGAGCATGTCGTAGATGAGGCGGAGCGTGCTATACACGATGCCCTCAGCGTTGTTAGAAATGTCATAAGAGAACCTAAGATTGTGGCTGGCGGAGGAGCTGTAGAAATTGAGCTTGCATTAAGACTTAAAGAGTACGCTAAGTCACTTCCAAGTAAAGAGCAGCTTGCTGTAACGATGTTCGCAGATGCTCTCGAATCCATACCAGCTGTGCTCGCCCAAAATGCTGGCTTGGAGCCAGTAGACATACTGGCCGAGCTAAGACAGCGCCACGCCAAGGAGGAAAAGTGGGCGGGTATAAACGTCTTCACGGGTAAAGTAGAGGACATGATGAAAGCTGACGTCATAGAGCCCGCCAGCGTTAAAAAGCAGGTCCTCAAATCGGCCACTGAAGCAGCTATAATGATATTGAGGATAGACGACATCATAGCCGCAGCACCTCCCAAGGAGAAAAAAGAGAAGAAAGAAGAGTTTGGCGGCGAATTCTAGCTCCCGAAAATTTTTTTACTACATAATTACTCGTACTAGCATCGTGGCGTCAGGAGAAGATTTGGGTTCTGGTGTAAAGTTCCGTATAAGGATAGGGCCTCCTTGGCTCACCAAGTATGAGAAGGCTAGGATAGTTGGAGCTAGGGCATTACAACTAGCTCTAGGGGCTCCGCCTCTCGTTCCTGTAGAAGAACTACCGTATAAAGACCCCATAAGAATAGCTGAAGAGGAACTGAAAAGGAAATTGATTCCAATGATTATTAGACGTTGGCTACCTAGCGGAGGTTACCAAGACATACCCCTCAAATACCTCCAAGTACTATAAATAACGATTTATTCTCTTCTTATCTCTAATTTCCCCTTGCTTACTATTATCTCCACGGTATCGTTTATATTCGGCTTTTCATACATTTTGTCCCACTCGTCCTCGTACAGGTAAATAGTTAGCCTCGGGACTCTAACTTTACCTCCAGAGAAGCCAGGCATCGATCTTAGAACCTGCGAAATCACCGGCACTATTTCCTTGGCTAGTTCACTTCCTCTTCCCTTCTGTATAACCATAGGGCCTGGCAATTCCCTCTCCTCACTGAACTCAAGCTTTACCAGTCTCTCCCCCCAGGGATTGATCACCGTGGATATGCTGGTAAGAATAGCCTTAATCCTAATCTCCATGTGGCCCTCACCCGACACTTAGACTTGCCCTCACTATGCTATCGGTAGCATAAATGCCTTCCCTCCTAACGCTCTGACAGATTTATAAGCTCCTTTTTTATGTGCTGTCTCGCATGTATCACTACGCTTGTGAGGTGTTTTACGTGGAGAAAATCACAATCTCTATTTCCGACTTAAGGAAGCTGTACAAGTACGCTCTCAATCACTGTAGGGAACTTTGTCCCGCCGAGAGAGATGCTGAGACGTGTATATTAATGATCGAACTCGGCAGGAAGCTAGGGTTAAGACCACCGTGCCACGAAGATTATGGGGATTTTAGCGAGAAAACCTTCGACAGCATAGTTAAGGAGATAGAGGATAGATACGGGAAGAAGATAACCGATTTCATATCAGAAACAGAGAGGAGGGGACCTAGGAGCCTGCAGGAGCAGACGGACGTGATGGAGGGAAAGTTCGCGCTGGAAGTCATAGAGGCGTATAGAAAGCGTAGAGAGGAAAAGGAGAAGGAGGAATCCTAATCCGTGATGTCGCCCCCTGTGTAGATGCGTTGTAGCTCAGCGAATACGTCGTTAAACCCTCTCATCTTCGTGGAAGAAACGAAGTAAAGGGAGAATATTGAAAAGAAATCGCTAAGAGCTCTCGCTAGGTCTAAACTTAGAAGACGAACGCTCCCCGAAACCTCGCTCTCGAGGGCAGAGAGCAGAGATAAGTTATCGCTCACCCATTCTTGTACCCTCTCTAACTGATTTCTTTCTACTAGGTCTATCTTGTTAAATAAGTTGAGGAAGGGTATCTTTATCCTGTAGTACGTGGCGGCAGCGAGGAACGTTTGAGAGATAAAGGAACTCGGAGATAAAGCTAAAAGGATATCATGTATGAAGACCGCCGCGGCCCGTTTATCCTTTATCAATTTTTTAGCTATTTCTTCACCGCTGCGCCGAAACACGAATACCTCCATTTGCCCCGGAGTATCTATCAGAATATATCCCTCACCCTCGTCGTCTATACGCTCATTTATCTCGTCGATGTGTTCAAGAAGGAGGTCTATGGATGCGATTATAGAGCCGTTAGGCCCTAAACCGTACTCCTCCATGACCTTCCTCGCGAAAACGTACTCCCTAACGTCTATGTCTGGCACGTAGGGCAAGTTCTCCACGGCGGGATCTAAGTTCACTCTGATTACAGGGACTCGTTGAGCTTCTACGAAATCGCCGAAGCTCGATGCGAACGTAGTCTTACCCGTACCCGCAGGGCCGAGTATAAACACTAGGAAAGGCTCCACAGTTCCCGACCCGGGTATCCATTACTTCTTGCTCTTTATCCACCACTCGTAGTACTCCTCTATCTCGCTTTTCTCCTCTTCTTCACGCCACTTAGAATTCCTCCTCGCCTCGATCTCCTCCCTTGTAAGCATTATACCACAACTAGTGCAGACGTACAGCTTAAGTCTCCTATCATAGCGCATTATACCTCCACACTCGGGGCATAGCGGCATCCAACTCACCGCTACCGTCTATGGTATCTAGACGAAGTTAAAGTTAAGCTTTAGCCAGACCCAGGTTCTTAAGATTCTCTGCAATTTCATTCTCCAGGTATAGGACTTTAGGTAGAGGAGTGTATACTGTAGAGAAAGGCGAAACGGGGTGAATGCTACGTATAAGGTATTTCCCATCTACTCTCACCGCTATTATCGGGGCACCCTTCATTATCAGGGGCTTCTTTCTAAGCGTCCTGACGTTCACCTCCCAACGCCTAGACTCGTATACACGGGGGTTCCAGGAACTCCTCACAATAAGGTATATGGAGCGCCTCTCAACGCCCTCCCTCCAAGGACTAGTAGCTAGAACCTCGTAGTCCCTGACAAGCTCAGCACTTCTCACTAACCTTCCTGCCTCAATGCATAGGTCATGCAGTAGAGGACTGTACCCCTGCTCCTCTAGAATTACCTCACCACCCCACCACAAAGTCTCACCAGCTACTCTGACTCCATAGATGTCCCTGATCGTGAAGTAAGCCCCACTCTCGACAAAGAAATCGGCTATGCCTTCAAAGCTGTCAGCCGATAAATCTCTTAGAACTACCAACTTCAAATGCTCCCTCCCCGATGACTATTAAACAAAAAATAAAAGATAGAAAAGGAAAAAATACGATAAAACTTTATAGAAGACCCCTTCTATAACACCACTTGGCAGGGCCGGTAGCTCAGCACGGTTAGAGCGGCGGGCTCTTAACCCGTAGGTCCCGGGTTCGAATCCCGGCCGGCCCGCCAATTCCTTAACTTAACTGGTAAATTCGAGAAAACCACTCGTCATTGGTCGTTATGGGAAATGTCGCTAAACGCCAAGTCTGCTGCTTCTTCGTAAAAGTCAAAGGGTTTTACAGGCTCTCAGATTAGGAAGTACGCAACGAGCCTAGTATAATATACTAGAAAAAAGACCGCTCTTGTAGCTAGTGTGCGTGGTATGGCTGCCTCTGGGAGGGTGGCCTGGTTGGAGCTTTGGTGGTTATCTCCGGCGCGCCCCCGCCCAACCCCCTTTCAACCAGCCCTAACAAACTTACGAACAAGCCAACTACTCAAAACAGCTACAAGAGCGAAAAAGAAAAAGAATATAGATAGTTGGTTTCTGCTACATACTTGCTAGCTTAAGTAGCTGGTTCCACCGTTCCTCTACTTCGCGCTTTATTTCCTCGATTAGCCACTTGTTTTCTGGCTTGAAGAGATGTTTGAACCTCCCCTGCAGTTTTAGGTACTCCTCGACAGGCTTTGGCTTCTTAACCATGACGTTTATTTTATACTTTCCATTCTCGTATTCGTAGAGAGGCCAAATTCTTGTCTGAACAGCTAACCTAGCTATGGTGATACTTTTAGCGGGGTCGGCGCGCCAGCCTGTTGGGCACGGTGAGAAGTAGTGTAGAACAGTAGGTCCTCTTACACTTGCAGCTTTAACTATCTTGTTGTACATGTCTACGGGGTAGGCAGGGTTCATAGTTGCCGCGTATTTAACACCATGAGCTATAGCTATACCTATTAGGTCTTTCTTTCTCTCCTGTTTACCGGGTATCACTCTACCGGCCGGGCTGGTAGTAGTAGCCGCACCGAGAGGTGTAGCGCTAGACCTCTGTATGCCGGTGTTCATGTAGGCTTCGTTGTCGTAGCATATGTAGATCATGTCATGTCCCCTTTCTAAAGCGCCGCTAAGCGCTTGAAGGCCTATATCAAACGTTCCTCCGTCCCCTCCAAACGCTATTACTTTCGGTTTCTTGATACCTCTCTTTTTCTCAAGGATAGCAAAGGCGGCTTCTATACCGCTAGCTGTTGATGCAGCGTTCTCGAAAGCGTTGTGAACCCATGGTACGCGCCAACTACTGTATGGGAATATCGTCGTTGCCACTTCTAGACAACCAGTAGCGTTAACTATCACCTTGGGGCCTTTAACTGCTTTCAGAACCATCCTGACGAGCTGAGGTATACCACAGCCAGCGCAGAGTCTGTGACCAGGAGCTAGTAATTCTTCCTTGGGTATTTCCTTCAGACTTTTAATTAGACCCGCGGACATTAACCCTCACCCCTAATCTCTTACTCCCACCCAAATCTGGGATTCACGGACTTCTCCTACGCGGGCGACTTCCTCTGCTTTCTCGAAAATGTACACTACATGTTCGGGCTTCAAGTCTCTGCCTCCTAATCCGTACACCACGTTAAAGAGAAGCGGCTTCTCCTTATCGTTGTACAGAGCTGCTGCAACGTCCATGAATAGTTGAGCCGCGGGACTACCGAAGCTGTACGACCTGTCCATTACGGCTAACACCTTGATCCCTTTAAGCGCTTTCTTTAGTTCGTCGATTGGAAAGGGCCTGTACAGTGTGAGGCTTATGACTCCTACTTTCTTCCCCTGCTTCCTCAGCTTCCTGGCCACGTACCTCACAGTGCCAGCAGATGACCCTAAAACCAGCGCGGCGACCTCAGCGTCTTCTATCCCGTAAGTCTTAACTGGGGCGTATTTACGCCCAGCGAGCTCGCTGTACTCAGCAAAAACCTCCTTTATCGGTCCGTAACTATTTTTCATGGCTTCCGCCTGCTGTCTTTTGTGTTCTATGTAGTAATCCTGCAGGTCTAAGGGGCCGTAGGTTATCGGGTTGTCCGGATCTATGGGCTGTACCGGTTCTTTGGGCGGCAGGAAATCCCGTACGTCTTTGTCGTCTAATACGTATAGTCCCTCCAGCGAGTGAGTTAATATGAAGCCGTCGAGATTTATTATTGAAGGTAGCAGGACACGCTTATCCTCCGACACTTTAAAGGCTTGCAAGGTTAGGTCGTAGGCTTCCTGTACGTTCTCAGCGAAGAACTGGATCCAGCCTGTATCCCTAGCTGCATAGGCGTCGTCATGGCTGCAGTGTATGTTTATAGGTGCAGAAAGCGCCCTGTTAGCCAGAGCCATAACTATAGTTGTCCTCAACGCGCTAGCTATCCACAAGATCTCGTACATTAAAGCCAGGCCTTGGCTAGCTGTAGCCGTGAAAACCCTAGCACCGGCGAGAGACGCACCTACACAGGCAGACAGAGCGGAGTGTTCTGACTCCACAGGTATAAAGGCAGCGTTCAACTCTCCGTTGTTTACGTATTCGCTCAAAACCTCAACTATTATCGTCTGCGGAGTTATGGGGTAAGCCGCTATTACGTCGACATCGGCCTGCTTAACCGCGTAGGCGACTGCGGCGTTACCTCTCATACCAACTCTTTTACCCCTCATGCCTGCTCCCCCTCCATGACCATGGTTATGGCTTTAACAGGGCATACCTCGGCGCATATACCGCAACCCTTGCAGTAGTCGTAGTCTATCTCAACTTTGTCGTCTTCGAGTCTCTTTATGGCTGGCTCGGGACAGTGGACCCAGCACATCAGGCAGCTTATACACTTGTCCTTGTCTAGTACGGGTCTTAAGGCGCGCCAGTTGCCCGTCTTATACTCGAGCGATGTAGGCACTCCCGTGATTACACATCCCAGAGGAAGATCTCTCCACGTGCGCCACTTACTCATACTTCTTCACCTTCTCGTAGGCTAGTTTAACCACGTATTTGTTTTTCTCTAAAACCTCTCCGCTAAACCTTTCCTCTAACGCCTTCATCAACGCGTCGAGAGGTACTATTCCTGATGCTTTAGCCATGGCCCCGAGCATCGGTGTGTTGTAGAAAGGCCTCCTGAAAACCTCCATGGCGATAGTGTAGGCGTCCACGTGGTAAATCGAGGCGTTGAGTTTTGAGGCTGCTTTTACCACTTCGTCTAAGGGTTTAACAGCGTTTAAGACCAGCGTCCCGTTCTTCTTTAACCCCTGAAGGATGTAATCGACCTCGCTTTGCAACGTCGGGTCTATGACGACGACTACGTCTGGCTCGTAAATTCCGAAGTGCTGTTCTATGGGCTCGTCACTTATCCTCGTATAAGCCCTTACGGGGGCACCCCTCCTCTCGGGACCGAACTCAGGGGCATGGTATACATAGTACCCCACGTGTAGAGCCGCCCTAGCCAGTAGCTCACTGGAAGTCACTACACCCTGTCCTCCCCTGCCGTGCCACCGGACTTCCACTAGCATGCTCACAACCTCGACTCTGAGGTCATCTTGCGAGAAGCTATACACGTTCTTACACTTTTCGGCGAGCTTGGAAAGAACGTGTTCTGTTCAAGCTGGTTAAATTAGGTTCCCTAGGAAAAGCCCCGCCAGTTCAGTAGTCTCCCCTCCGTAAAACAGTACCGAAATAACTATAGAGGAGAAGTTGCACGCAAAGCCGAGGGTCAAGAGAGGGGTTGTGGAATTTTACATTGGTTATACTTAGCAAGGTAAACGCTTTGAGGCAATACATGTAAAAATACTAGCAGTATGGTCAAGCACAGATACAACTAGCACTGGGAAGCCAGAGACGAAGCCTACGCACACTGGCACAAAAACCACCTAGAAATAGTCGAGGAAGCGGCAAAAACAGCCCAAAAATACTACGCATAAAACACACGCACGGCAAGCTATAGCCATACCAGTACGCCGTACTAGCGATAGAGAAAATGAAGAAAAACATGACCTACAGGGAGCTGGCAGGAGAAGCATTAAAGCTATTCGGCGTCAGAGCACACTACACGACGATCCACAAGGCTTTCAAGAGGTACGCGGGCCTAATAGCCCTGGCAGCCTAATCATAGCCCTGTGCCTGGGCACGGCCGAGGAGCTAGTAGTAAACTCAATCGAGCACACGCTCCACGCGTACAGGGGAGAGGGGAGGGAGAAGCGCAGGGTAACTGCGAAGCTGGTAGTGGCTTAGTGCCCCGACACGCACATGTTCCACGCAGTCCTCGTCGTGGACGGCGGGAGGAACGACGCACCGCTCATAGAGCCCCTCGTAGCGCAGCTGTTCTTCAAGCCGAGGAAGGTATACGCGGACAGAGGCTTTTTCTCTAGGAAGAACATCCAGTTGCTGAGCGCGCTTGGCGTCGAGCCCG
>CAZFWY010000021.1:0-22155 GCA_964522715.1 uncultured Thermofilaceae archaeon
GGGTGGGGTGGGACTAGGAAGACACCTGATAGTGGAGTTTTACGAGTGCGACAGCAACGTCCTAGACGATGTTAAGTCGATCAAGGAGAGCCTCATAGAGGCGGCCAAAGCAGCCAACAGTACTGTTCTCGAATTCTCCTTCTACAGGTTCAAGCCTCACGGAGTCAGCGGCTATGTTCTCGTTGCGGAATCCCACATCTCAGTACATACATGGCCGGAGTACGGCTATGCTGCTGTGGACATCTTCACGTGCGGTAGCCACACAGACCCCTGGGCTGGCTTAGAAGTACTGAAAAAGAGGCTCGGGGCCAAGAAGGTGAACGTAATCGAAATTTCGAGGGGGGTTGGAGTCAGAGAGCAGTACGAGGGTTACTGGGCGCCCAGGAAAGAGGTGCTGGCAGAGGTTAGTATTTAACTAAACCCCCCATTTTATATTCTGAGGCTGTGGAAAATGTTACCATTATACGATGAAAACAGGCCCTTGAGGAGGCCCTACGTAAACTACATGCTTATAGCCGCGAACGTATTCCTGTTCTTCCTCTTCTACCTACAAGGCCCCAAGGTCTACGAGTGGATAGTCGTGAACTACGGACTAATACCTCTCTACGTGCTCAAGGGGCAGAGGCTCCACACGTTCATAACCAGCATGTTCCTCCACGGAGACATACTACACCTAGCCGGGAACATGTTATTCCTCTTCATATTCGGCGACAACGTCGAAGACGCCTTCGGCCACATAGGGTACCTAATCTTTTACTTCATAGCTGGCATAGGCGCCTCACTGATACACATACTATCCCTATTCGCAATGCCGCCAGACCTCTTCCTATACAGCGTAAAAATACCGTCCATAGGGGCCTCAGGCGCTATCTCCGGAGTGTTAGGCGCCTACTTCATACTCTACCCTAGGGCTAGGATCAAGACACTCGTAATGACCACAGTTATGACTATAGTCACAGTCCCAGCCATATACTTCATAGGCTTCTGGTTCTTCTACCAGCTAGTGATGGGCGTGTTCTCTCTGGCACTACCCGTAAGCGTAGCCTTCTGGGCACACGTAGGAGGGTTCATCGTGGGCGTACTCGTGGTCAAACTCTTAAGAATAAAACCACCCCTAAGACGCAAAGCAGTATACTACTACAGGATAACAGTGAGAGAACCATACCCGTAACTCCCACCCACAGTTTCCATTTTTCCTCCTCCATCTCATCTTAAAGAATAAACAAGCCAAAAATAAACAAATAAACCCAGCATAACTCCACTTATAGAAGGGCCGGTAGCTTAGCGGGAGAGCGCCGCCCTTGCACGGCGGAGGATCTGGCGGCGCGTTAGCCGTGGGATCCGAGTCGCGGGTTCGAGTCCCGCCCGGTCCACCATTTACGCGAATAGAACTTACTGGCTTTCCTCTAGCATTTTCGTGAAGTTTTAACTACACTTGTCCCTAGGGGTAGGCTTCAAATGAAGTTAAAGATTGGGGACGGTAATTTCTTAATAGTTTAACTATTAATGTGGAGAGTATCAGCCCTTCCGTGGGGTCGCCATCGCCGTTGCGGCTCGGCGAAGGACCGTTTCCTCATCTATTTATTTAATATGCTTTTCTTCCTATAAAGTGTGCTTCTCAGGTCTTGGCCGCTGTGGATACGAACTCGTTTATTCTTGTTAGGGCTTCCTCTATTACGTCTGGTGGCGGTAGGAAGGTTAGCCTTATGTGCCATTTACTGACCTCTCCCAGGCCAGAGCCGTGTACGACGAGTACTTTCTTCTCTAGGAGTAGTTTCTCGGCGAAGTCCTTGTCATCCCTCCACGCCCGTACCAGTAGTTTGGGGAGTATGTAGAAGGCCCCGTTGGGCTTAACCACGTCGAAGTACTCCGAGTCTCTCAGCAACTTGTAGATGAGGTCGCGTCTCTCCCTGAGCTTTCTCTTCATATCCTCTAAGTGGTCTAGCGGCCCCCTTAAGGCCTCGGCGGCAGCCTTCTGTATAGGTGTTGAGGCTCCTAGTCTCGTATAGGCCGCCCTCTTCAGGGCTTTTGCTATCCACTCGTACTTCTCTGGAGCTTTGACGTAGGCGTAGCCTATCCTCCAGCCTGTTATGAGGAATGTCTTTGAGAGTCCGTTCAGCCCTATCACGGGTACCTCGTCTGTAAGGCTCGCAGTGGATTTAAACTCACCCTCGTAGACTATGGCGTCGTATATCTCGTCGGATATAACCACGAGGTTCCTCTCTGAGGCTACGTCGAGTATCTCCCTCACCGTTTCCTCGCTGTAGACCGCGCCCGTCGGGTTGTTCGGGTTTATGATAACCACGGCTTTCGTCCGGCTGCTCACTTTACTCCTCAAGTCTTCGATGTCGGGTTCCCAGGCCTTCTTCTCCGAGCACCTGTAGTACACGGGTTTGGCGTCCAGTAGCTTGCAGTAGGCCGGGTATATCGGGTAGCAGGGGTCTGGCATTAAGACCTCGTCTCCCGGGTCTAGGAGTGATACCAGTACTAGCCATATAGCCTCTGTGACTCCGAACGTCACGAACACGTGATCGGGGTCTATCTCGACGTTATTCCACGACTTCTCCTTCTCGACTATAGCCTCCCTGAGTTCTAAGAGGCCCTCCGAAGGCGAGTAGTAGTTGTAGCCCTCCACCACCGCCCTGTACAACGCATCCTTCGCGTGGTCTGGCGGGGTAAAACCCCAACGGGCGGGATCCCCTATGTTCAGGTAGAGGACTTTATGGCCCTTCTCTTCGAGTTCTCTAGCGAGGGGGTAGAGTTCCCTTATCGCGTAGGTGACGCCCATAATTCTTCGCGAAGGTGCCGACATGTGTGAAAATGCGTTTTCAAAGTTAATATCTAATCTGGTGTAATCTTAGTATGTAGAGGTCTAGCCCTCCTTAAGATTATTTGGCGAGTTGAGTCTTCCTCTTAAAGATTTTTATTTCTACTCGTGCTGGTTCCGGGTTTACGCCTTTCAGACTCCTTATGACGCCTAGTACGACGTTTGCTAGGACGTTCTGCACAAAGGGGTTCAGGGGGACGTCGGCGCCGTCCACCTTCAACTTAACGGATGAGCTCAACACGACGCATTCCTCGATACTCCCCTTTCCCCCGGCTATGGCTAAGGCTAGTTCTCTACAGGAGCCGTACCTGCAGAACCCGCAGTTCAATCCGGGAGGCGGCTCAAAACTTCTCTTCGCAACTATCTCGACAAGCTCATCCCTGTTCTTTACGCAGTCTATTATCGGTGCTTTTAAAGAAGAAGTTCTAAGTTCCGCCGACTCGGCCATAAGTCCCGAGTAGGCTATGACTAGGGGGTCGTAGAGCTCCATAGCTTCCTCTAGGTTCCTGGCGGCCACCACTTTGGCCCCGGGAAAATCTTTCTTAAATCCTTCGATGATGACGTAATCGTAACTCCTAAGCTCAGCTAGTACCTCCCATAATTTCAGCTCTCCCCTAGCTACGGACTCGTGCGCTCTTGGAGATACAGCGATTACTCTTTCAGCTCTAGCCTCGTAGAATTTCGTCGAGTCGGTAGGCGGCAATTTGAGCTCCTCGTGGACGTGCTTGACAGCAGCTACCCTAAACCCCCTCTCTACCAGCCCCTTAATAAGTGAAACCGCTACCCTCGTCTTTCCGGAGTTCTTATAGCCTATGACCGCCACTGCCTTCATGATAAACCACGCTCTAACCCCCGGTGTACATACTAATTTTTCTTTGTCAACCCTCGTTGACCATAGTTTAACTTTAAAATGGCTAGCTGGTTTCTAGTAACCAAGGTGACAGGCGTGGTTGCGGTCAAGGCGGAAGGACTGGTAAAAGTGTACTCCAAGGATGTGAGGGCGCTGGACGGGGTGAGTTTCGAGATAGAGGAGGGAGAGATATTCGGGCTTATAGGGCCCAACGGGGCTGGCAAGACTACGACTCTCAGGATAATCGCCACCCTCCTAACTCCGACCGAAGGCAGGGCGGAGGTCTTCGGGTATGACGTTGTCGAAGAGTCAGATAAGGTCCGGGAGCTCATAGGCTACCTGCCTGAGGAGGCTGGCGCGTACAAGAACCTCTCGGGGTGGGAGTTCCTCCAGTTCATAGCTAAGTTCCGCGCTAAGAATAGGCCCGAGTACGAGGATATGTTAGAGCGTGCTAGGAAGATCTCGGCACTGGGGGACAGGCTGAACGACAGGGTGAAGGCCTATAGTAAGGGAATGCTGAGGAGGCTACTGGTGGCCGCCGCCATAATGCACATCCCGAGACTAGCCATACTAGACGAGCCAACGAGCGGGTTAGACGTAGTTAACGCTGTTAGGATTAGGGACATAATCAGGAGCTTCGCCGAGAAGGAGGGGGTTACAGTCCTCTTGTCTAGCCACAACATGCTGGAGGTCGAGTACCTCTGCGACAGGGTGGCGATAATCCATAAGGGGAGGATAGTCGCCGCTGGTCCTCCCCAGGAGCTTAAGGAGAAGTACGGCGCGCCTAACCTGGAGGAAGTCTTCGTGGAGGTGGCTGGGAGTGGAGCATTTAGCTAACGTCGTTAAGAAGGAACTGCTGGAGTTAATGAGAGACCAGAAGTTCATAGCTGGTCTCATAATATCAGTCCTAATGTTCCCTCTCATGGGCACCATAGTAGGCGGGTCTATAGGAGCCTCAACCGCGGAGAAGAGTGTTATAGGGGTAGTGGACTACGACGGAGGAGAATACGCGCGCCTCTTCCAGGAATACCTCTCAGAAAGCGCGGAGATAGTGCGGCTGAGAAGCCTAGAGGAAGCCACAGAAGACCTAAACGCTGTCATCGTGATCCCGGAGGGATTTTCGAAGAATATATCCTCCTACTTGAAGGCGGACGTAGAGGTATACGTGATTTTAGCGAGCTCCTCCATATCGGCCACTATAAAATCGTCGAAGGCTACAGGAGCTATTATGGGAGCGCAGGGGCGGTTGAGTGAGTACGTAGTTGAGAACGCGGGGTTAAACCCAGACTTCACGCTGAAGCCCGTCCGGATTAAAGAGTACACAATATTCGAGGGGAAGGTTGCCTACGTACCCCCCGAGGTGGTGTCAAACCTCGTTTTCAGCCAGGTAGCGATGCTCCCGATGGTCATATTCATGTTAGTCATGTTCACGGCCCAGCTAGCTATAACCTCCATGGCTCTTGAGAAAGAGAACAAGACGCTGGAGCTCCTCCTGTCTCAGCCCGTGAACAGGATGACGATACTGGTCGGAAAGTTAATAGCCTCGCTGATACTATCCCTGATAAGCGCGTTCGCCTTCTTCATAGGCTTCTCCTTCTACATGTCCCAGACTGTGCCGAGTTCGACCGAGAACATCGTAAAGAACATCAACATAAACGAGCTACTATCGCTGGGAGTCTTCCCTACCCCTGTCTCGTCAGCTCTACTACTCATAAACGTCATGTTAGGACTACTAGCAGTTATGTCCCTATCCGTAGTCATAGGTGCAGCCACCGAGGACGTCAGGAGCGCCCAGTCACTCATGGGCCTAATTTTCCCGTTAATACTCATCCCAGCTCTAACTCTAATGTTCACAGACCTCGAGACGATGCCCCTACCACTAGCGTTAGTTGTAATCGCCGATCCTTTCTCCCACCCCATGATCGCTGCTAAGGCCGCATTCACCAACAACTACAGCCAGCTACTACTCTCAGCCGCCTACCTAATCGTATTCTCACTGGTCTCCCTATACGTCGCCAGCAAACTCTTCGCCAGCGAGCGCATATTGACGCTTAGGTTCCGCTGGGGTAGAAGACGGAGGGTCTTAAGCCTATTTTAGCCTCTCTATTTAACCAGTTTTTTGAGTACGTCTACCAGCCTCCCTATTTCCTCCTCCGTATTATACAGGTATAGGCTGGCTCTAACGCTCCCTCTTCTGACTCCCAGGGCTTTGTGTAGTGGTAGTGCACAGTGGTGCCCGCTTCTAACGGCTATCCCGTGCATGTCTAGGAGTATCGCGACCTCATGCGGGTCGAACCCCTCGACGGTGAATGACACTACTCCGGGCCTAAGCTTGGGGTCAGGGGGGCCGAGAACTCTTATCTTATCTATGTTTGAGAGTGATTCGAGCGCTAACTCCGTCAGCCTTTCTTCGTGGGCCTCTATATTTGCCATGCCGACCTTCTCTAGGTAGTCTACCGCGGCAGCTAACCCTACGGCGCCAGCTATATTAGGTGTGCCAGCCTCAAACCTAGTCGGGATAGACGCCCACTTCACTTCAAAATCTCCATCTAGGTACCTTACATCGCTTATCATCCCGCCTCCGACCTGGTAAGGCTCTAGGTCTTCCAGCAGCTCTTTGCGCGCGTATAGAACTCCTATACCCGTAGGGCCCAGCATTTTATGCCCCGAGAAGGCTAGGAAGTCGCACCCCAGCTCTTTGACGTTTATTTGCATATGCGGCACACTTTGTGCACCATCTACTACGAGTTTGGCTCCTACACGCCTGGCTATCGAAGCAACTCTTTTCACGTTCACGAGTAACCCCAAGACGTTAGACTTCTGAGTTATTGTTATGAGATCTGCGCCCTCAGCCTTTTCTTCAAGCTCGTCGTAGCTCAGCATTCCCTCTCTGTTCACGTGTACAACTCTTAGCTCGGCTCCTTTTTCCCGAGCGAGCCTTATCCACGGGAGTAAGTTACTGTGGTGCTCCAGTATAGTGGTCACGATAACACTACCCCTGTCGAGGTTCTCCCTGGCCCAGGTAGACGCTACTAAGTTTAATGCCTCTGTGGCGTTTCTCACAAAGACTATCTCTTCCTCTTTAGCGCCTATGAACCTCGCTACTTTTTTACGCGAGTACTCGTAGAGTTCTGTGGCCTCGCGGGCCAGGGTATGGATGCCCCGCCCCACGTTGGCGTTGTTTTCCTCGTAGAACTTTGCTATAGCCCTTATCACCTGAACAGGTTTTAGAGATGTAGCCGCGTTATCTAAGTAAGCCAGGGGGTACCCATTGATTGTTCTCTTCAGTTCTGGGAAATCCTCCCTTATACTCTCAACGTCCATACTAAGCCGCCATATCGATTAGGCAACACTGATATCTAAGCACTCTCTTAGTGAGTTTTTGTGTAGCAAGCGTTAATCTATGACCTCCATGAATTATACGCGATGAGAAGAAGCTGGTTGACCAAAAGAGTGCTGGAACTTAAAGGAGAGAGTGCCTTCGCGTATTTAGAGTTAACTGCTAAAGCAAGGGAGAAGGGACTGGACGTGATATCCTTTGGTATAGGTCAGCCAGACTTCGTAACTCCGAAGCACATAAGGGAAGCTGCTAAGCGCGCTTTGGATAAGGGGATCACAGGGTACGGTCCGAGCGGGGGTTTACCTGAGCTGAGGGAGGCGGTCGCGACGTGGATTAACGAGAACTACGGCTGTGACGTTTCCCCGGAAGAGGTTATAATAACGGCTGGGGCGAAGGCAGCGATATTCGCAGCTTTCCTGTGCGTGATATATGAGGGGGACGAGGTTATAATATCCGACCCCAGTTACCCGGCCTACGAGAGCGTGGTCAGGTTTCTGGGGGGTGTGCCGAAACCCGTACCTTTGAGGGAAGAGGAGGACTGGGCTTTTAAGGTAGAGGACATAGAGAGAGCGATAACCCCTAAGACGAAAGTGCTCGTGCTCAACTACCCTCACAACCCTACAGGGACTACTCTAACCCCACAGCAAGTGGAGGAACTGCTCTCTCTGGCGAAGGAGAGGGGCTTACTGGTAATCTCGGACGAAATATACGACTTCTTCCTCTACGACGGAGTGCATAAACCGGTTCTCTCAGACCCCTCTTGGAGGGATTTCGTGATATACGTGAACGGGTTCTCCAAGACGTTCTCCATGACCGGTTGGAGGCTCGGCTACGCCGTGGCTGACAGGAGGATTATAGAGAGAATGGAAGTAGCCGCGAACAACATGTATTCCTGCCCGCCCACGTTTGCCCAGGTAGCGGCTAAGGAAGCCCTAGAGTCGGGGTTAGACTGGTTCAAGCCATTTTTCGAAGACTACAAGAGGCGGAGGGACGTGCTAATCGAGGAACTCTCCAGGATACCGGGGGTAAGCGTAGTTAGACCCAAGGGAACGTTCTACTCATTCCCGAACGTAGATAAGTTGTTAAAACTTACAGGCTACGAAACCGCGGAGAAACTGGTAGTAGATTTACTCTTCGAGAAGGGTGTTCTACTGCTTCCGGGTACGGCCTTCCCCTTCGAGGCCGGGAGAAGACATTTAAGAGTTTCCTTCACGGTACCTGCGGACAAGATACGCGAGGGTATGGCCAGATTCAGGGAGTGGGTTAAGAGTAAGATCAGGGAAGGTAAGTAAAGAACTTTAAAACTATCTTTTTCTAGTTATCTCCCCCTAGCCTTCCCGAGCAGCCATTTGATGGTTTTAACGTCCCCTTTCTTAAGTGCCGAGAACAGTATCCCGGGCGGTAGCCTAAGCTTAGCTATCGCGTTTATCTCCTCGACTACGGCTCTCAGAACGAAGTTGCACTCCTCCTCTCCCCCGAGTAGTTCGCAGAGAACCTCTAAGAAGAGGCGGGGCTTCTCGAAGAGCACTTTTATGGGGTCTACGCCCAGCCTCCTCTGCATGTGGAACTTAAGTACCGAGCCGAAGGTGGGTGAGACCCTTTCGAGCAAGTCGAAGAAGTCCAGCAGTCCTTGTTCCTCAGTCATTTAATTACCACCTCTCCGTCTACGAAGTCCAGCTCGTACCACCTTCTGTCATGCGGCGAGCCGCGGGTCTTCAACACAGCTATCATGCGCTTGAACTCATCCCCTACCCTCTCGTACCACAGGGCTATCAGGACATCCGCCAGCATACTAATGCCAGCTTCCTCCCCTTTAGTGAGATCCTCTAAAGATGTGAATAGAGAGGTGATACCTTTACTTTTAGCCAGCAAGCTGAGCATCTTAGCGAGGTCTAGGAATTCTGAGCCAAACTGTTTCTTAAGGGATGTTAGCCCGTCTATAACTATCCTGTTAGGCTCTCTCTTCTCAATAACCTCTCTGAAAAAGTAATAGAGGGATCCCGGCGTAAACAACCTAGGGCTTATCGATAATATAGAGAGATTTTCGGGCATTTCTTTCAAGTCTCCTTTCATAGATCTAAACAGAGTTTTCAACTGGTCCTCCGGCTCCTCAAAGCTTAAAAATACTACTCTCTCCCCGTTTTCAATCCCCTTAAGGGCGAACCTCACAGCCAGTAGGGTTTTACCCGTCCCGCTAGGTCCGCTCACAAGTATCGTGGAGCCCCTAAGTATGCCCCCTCCGAGCATTTCATCTAGCTTCTCGACACCCGTAGATATCCTCTCGAAAGAATATCCTCCCTTGAGCCCTGCTAAATAGGGAACGTAGAGAGCTATCCCCTCATCCCCTATCACGAACTCGAAGTTAAGGCGGGGAGTAGCTCTACCCCTAAGCTTCCTCAGCTCCAACGTCCTACGGGGAAGCCCCCTAGCCTCCTCTACTCCAAGTACTATTACGGCATCGGCTAGGAACTCCTCGAACCCGTAACCTATCGTATTAACCCCATAAGGTAACTCAGCTACGAGCAGGGTCGTTATGCCGAGAGATTTTAAAGGTCTCATAAGGCTGCTGTGGAGGAAAGCCCTAGCCTTGTTCGGCGGCAGTATCTGTAATGGGGCGGTAACAGGGTCGATGACGAGTCTCCTGATGTCTTTCTCGGCTAGTGAATCAGTCATAACCCCCATTACAGACCTCAGAGATTCCTCGCTGGCTGTAGTTAGCGCTGGAATGAAGACGAACAAGCCCTGTTTCTCGTACTTCTTGAAATTCATGCCTAGGCCCTCCATGTGGCTAAAGAACTCGTACTTCCTCTCAGCGAAGCTCATGTAAAGGCCTGCCTCGCCGCTCTTCAACCCTTGGTATAGGAACTGCGCTGCAAACGTAGTCTTGCCAGCCCCGGGATGCCCGGCCACGAGGACAACAGATCCTTTCTCGAATCCCCCGCCTAGAATCTCGTCCAACTCTGATATGCCTGTAGACACAACTTCCCTTTTTCTCACAAAATACACCCTTTGCCGTAGTACTTGCTTTAACCATTACTATTTATCTTTAACTATAACTATAATTATTGGAGAACTCTCTCCCTTGGAAGTACACATTATATAGCTTGTTATTTCCTAGACAAATGTCCTAGCCACATGTATATATATGGGATGGATGTAGATTAATGTGAAATTTCATTTACGTCTACCATCATAACTCTTGGCAAAGTATTATCTGCTAAAATATAGAAATACAAAAAGTTTTAAAGAGGCAATATTTATTCATAAATATGGTGTGAAGGCATGAGTAGGATGCTAAAGAATCCATTAATAAAGGATATTAAAATGCTATTACAAGGACTCTCAGTTTACCTATCGCTAGCATTCTCGGCTAGCATTATATCCATCAACACCCTTAATGAGGAAGAGACTGAGGAGAACGGTGGGGGAGGGGAGCGCATACCCGATCCTTTACCAGGTTATATAGGATAGAGGTGAGCCGCTATGGGTAGGGTGAGGCTTGACGTAAGCTTACTGGTTAATGCTGTCAACATTCTTCTAGATCAGTTAAATATGACCCTAACATATAACGTTAATGACCTAGCAAGAAGACTCGAAGTTTCATACACTGTCGCCTGGAGGATAGCCGAGAAAATAAAGGGTAAGCGGGTAGCCACCCTGAAGGCAGTGCCTAACTACGATATCCTCGGACTAAGGCTCGTAGCGGGGATAGCCACAATCGAGAATAAGAACTGGCTGGAGGATGCCAAGAGGCTGACCTACATACATTACTACGCGCCTATCTACGGTACTGGCGGTAAGAAGGCTTTCTTCGTCCTGTACCCGCCCAGGGGTCTCGAGGAGGTCGCTCTAGAAGCTCTCGAGAAGGTCATAGGGCCCGTGGAGTTTCACATCCCGGTGGAGAGGATACTAACAGCTAAAATAGAGAGGTACGGCTGGCCTCCCAAGGTGGACTGGGAGAGAGCCCTGGAGAATTGGTACAGCGTGTACGCCCCCACACAGAGGGTAGCAGGCACCGTGCGTTTCGACGCTGTCGACCTACTCGTCTTGTCGAAACTGCAGGAGCAGGGTCTCTGGAAAGTAATAGACCTAGCTAGGGCTGTTAAGCTAGCCAGGAAAACTATGGAGTACAGGTTAAGGCAGAGGGTAAGGTGGATGGTCGGCGGTTTTAAAGCCGATCTGTGGAGCTATGCCAAGGACGCCCCAATAATAGCTCTCTTCGCGGAGGGTAGGGGGTCTGAGACCATCGCAGCCCTAGCCACTATACCGTACCCCAATACTGTCATGATAGGTAGGGGCTCTGCCCTGGCTACCCTAGCGTTGCCGGAGGAGGAGCACTACCCGTTCTTCAGAGCCCTGTCAGAGTACGTGCCCGACTGGAAGATGTACTTCCTAGACCGGTCAGCGGCTTACAAGTTCGCTGTCCCCAAGAAGGCACTAACAGAAAAGGGAATATGGACTAAAGAGGTGTTAAAGTAAGCCTTAGAGTTCTGGGTCTCTAATATCCTACACTACTACCAGGCTCTCCAGGTTCAGTACCCCAAAGACTATCAGCAGGCCTATCACCACAAGTACTAGTCCCACTAATTTTTCGAGGGTCCTACCCTTGCGAACGTATTTCTTTATCGGGCTTTTCCTTCTTCTCCTTCTTTTGAAGGCCTTCCCGCTTCTACTCGTGTATTTCTCCTGTAGCTTGGAGAGTAGACTTCCCAGAGATATTGCTGTTAGGGCGAAACCCATGGCGTAGACTGCTGAGAACAACGCGCTGATTAAGGGATCGCTTGTGAGCATGACGTAAGCCAGTACGGCGCCAGCTATGGGGCCTATACACGGGCTCCATAGAATCGATAGTACTAAGCCCAGCGCTATGGGGCCTCCTTTTCCCGCCTTTTCAACGTGGCTAGACAGGGATGAGGATAGCTTAACGAATAGCTTGTTTAAGGGGTCTATTAGCAGAGTCGAGCCGAAGACTATTATTACGGCACCCACCACTCTCTCTAATAAGCTCCTGATGGGTTCTAATGCGTAGCCTAGGAGGCCTAAGATACTCCCGAGTACCGTGTAGAATAGTATGAAGCTCGCACCCATAAGGGCCAGGGATTTCTTATCTCTGAGATAGGTGAGGGATAGGAAGAGTATCGGCAGGGTGGGTAGCACGCAGGGTGAGAACGCTGATACTACTCCGGCGAATAACATAACACCTATGGATATCGTAAATGCAATTATGGGATGTATTTCTTGAGTCTCTAGTTCAGCAGCCTCCTTCTCGGCTGATGTTTCCGCCTCTTTTTCCTGGGCCTTCATGCTCTCTATTCTGCTCAGGGCTAGCTTCATCACGTCGAGGAACTGCCTTCTGGGCATGTATCCGGCCAGCGAGAGGACGATGGTCCCGTTAGGGGTCTCAACTACGTGGTATGGTACCCCCGTTATCCTGTACTTCTGGGCTAGCTGGGGGTCGCTGTCTTTGTTGACTTTTACGGCTATGAAGTTCTCGTTGATAAAAGATATGACTTCGGGATCTGTGAACACGTACTTCAGCATTCTCTTACACCAGCCGCACGTATTAGAATAGAAGAATATGTAAATGGGCTTACCCGTACTCTTAGCCTCGTTGGAAGCGTCTGTGTAGTTACTCCATTGGATTTCCTGAGGTTGTGCGGCTGACAAGAACGCCATAAATACTAACACTAGCACTAGTACTGTCAGGGTTCTATCCCGCATATCTATCACATCACCACATTCTCACTGTACGATACGGGCTACTAGTGTATTAGCAACCACCTAATTAAACTAGCTTACTACATGTTGACACTACGTTACCGTCAACTGACGTAGTTGTTATTACCGTGCTTACCGTCTTAGCCCAAGGGAGAATAAGCCTTGAAGAGAGTCTCGATAGTAGACGTTGACAGATGTGTCGGCTGCATGTCATGCGTCTTCGCGTGCTCTCGTCGTCTAGGGGAAGGAGGAGCGGCTATGTCAGCTATTAGGGTGGCGAGTATAGGGGGAGTCGAGAGAGGCTTTAGAGTCATAGTTTGTAGGGCGTGTAGAGATCCTCCGTGCGCAGCCGTGTGCCCGACCGGGGCTCTTAAACCTAGGGAGGGCGGCGGCGTAATAATAAACTACAACAAGTGTATAGGGTGTGGCTACTGTAGGGAGGCCTGCCCGATAGGCGCTATCATGTGGGACGAAGATGATAATAAACCGATAGTCTGCGTGCACTGCGGATACTGCGTTGAGTTCTGCCCCCATGGAGTGCTAGCCTTAGAGACCGTTCAACTAGCCAGGAGGTGAGAGTTGTGAACCCGAAAGACCCGCTCAGAAGAGTTCTATACATAGACCTAACCCGTAAAAAGTACTGGGTAGAGGATAGGCGCGACCTATTCGAGGAGTATCTGGGAGGGGCTGGAGTAGCCATAAGACTGCTCAAGGAGGAACTGCCGCGGGGAGCAGACCCCCTAGGACCGGAAAATGTCATTGTGTTCGCGGTCGGACCGCTATCCGGACTTTACCCGACGGCGTCTAAGACTGTTGCGATGTTCAAGAGCCCGCATACGGGGAACCTCGGGGAGAGTCACGCGGGTGGTAGGAGCGCTATAGCTATTCGCCTAGCTGGTTATGGCGCGATAGTCATCAAGGGGGCGAGCGAGACTCCGGTCTGGGTTGCCGTACATGACGGAAGGGTGTATTTCAGGGACGCTAGAGCGCTTTGGGGAATGACCAGTAGCCACACTGTGGGTAGGATTATAAGGGAGAACGAGAGGGGCGCTGGCTTCAGAACTATAATGAGGATAGGTAGGGCTGGGGAGAGGCTAGTGACCTATGCCAGCGTGATCACGGAGACCTATAGGCACTTTGGGAGGCTAGGCCTAGGAGCTGTGTTTGGGAGTAAGAAGTTGAAGGCCCTCGTAGTCTCTGGGAGGAGAAGTATACCAATAGCGAACAAGAAGGCCTACAGGGAGGTGTACAACGAGATTTTCAACGTAATAGTGTCCAGCCCACTAATGAAGAAGTACCACGACTTAGGAACCCCCATGAACGTACTAGTCCTGAACAAGATAGGAGCGCTACCCACTAAGAACCTAAAGGAGAGCAAGTATGACCTGGCCGAAGCCGTATCAGGGGAGAGGCTGGCTGAGGGCTACCTAGGACGTAGACTGGCCTGTGCGCATTGCCCAGTCGCCTGTATCCACTTAGCCGCTCTAAGGGAGCCCTACGTAGACGAGCCGTACTTTTACAAGACCACGTTCATAGGGTACGACTACGAACCCATATTCGCCCTGGGTACCATGTTGGGGGCTCGCAACCCAGAGGACATGCTACGATTGATAGATAAAGTGGACAGGTTAGGCCTAGACGCCATGTCTACAGGGGTAGTTCTAGCGTGGGCCACAGAGGCTTACGAGAGGGGTTTGATAGGTGAAGACGAACTCCTGGGTGTGAAGCTCGAATGGGGCAACTATGAGGCCTACATGAAAGCCGTGGATTTAATAGTTGAGCAGCCCAACGAGTTCTACGCGGCGCTGGCTCGGGGAGCGGAGTACGCCGCCAAGAAGTATGGGGGTCTGGATTTCGCCCTAACTTTTGGAGGTAACGAGATGGCTGGCTACCACACGGGACCAGCAGCGTACTTCGGCCTGATGATAGGGTCTAGGCACAGCCACCTAGACAATGGAGGCTATTCCTTCGACCAGAAAACGATAGGCAAGAAGCTAGCTCCCAGAGAGGTCGTCGAATCCTTGGTCAAGGAGGAGAGATGGAGACAGGTGCTTTCAAGCCTAGTGGTATGCTTCTTCGCTCGCGGGGTCTACAAGCCAGAAGTCGTACTCAAAGCGTTAAACGCACTGGGCTATGACTTCACCGAAGAAGACCTGAGAGATCTGGGCAGGAAGATACACCTAGAGAAGTACAGCTTAAAGTTAAGGGAGGGCTTCAACTTGGATGAGCTTAGAATACCGCGCAGGATATTAGAGATCCCCTCGCCCCACGGCCTGATAGACGAGAGCTATCTAAAAGAGATGATATCTATATTCAAGGACATGATCACGGCCGAGCTGAAAGAGTTCGGTGACGTCAAGTGATTGTTAAAAGGGCGTTTTCACCTACGAAAATAACAACTATTTTTTGCTTTAATGAGTCCGGAGAGATTCTAGAAGGGGGATTTACTCTCGGCAGAGGTGTGCTAGTCCGAGTAGAGGCCGAGGAAAACCCCGAGAAAACGATAGAAACCAGGGTAAATGGGAAGGCGCGAAGCCTACCCGTAACCCGCGAAGTTGCTAGGGAAATTCTCGGGAAAACCCCTCAAAATCTGTCTCTCACAATAGACCAATCCTTCGAGGTACCTGTAGGGTGGGGGTTAGGTACGAGTGGTGCAAGCGCCCTGGCAACGGCTATTGCTGTCTCTATCATCGCGGGGGTGAAACTCACGTACACGGATATTGTGAACATAGCGTTAAGGGTAGATGAAAGGCTTACGGGTAGGAGGGGGGACGTGCAGTTAATATCTATTGGTGGCTTCCTCGTGATGGCCCCTACAGACTCCGGCGATTGCCACATTATTAGGATACTCTTCACCTCAGAAACTAGGGTAGTGATAGCCCTCCTAGGAAGTAGTGGAAGCATCAGCAAGCTGGTGAATCCAAAGCTTGCCCGTGAGCTGTACGAAAAAGCTTTGAGAAACATATCGAGAGACCCCTCCCCTGAGACCCTGGTAAAGGAGAGTTGGTCTTTTGCTCAGAAAGTCGGTTTGCCTTCTCCCTTAATTGCGAAAGGAGTAAAAATAGCACTTGAAAACGGCGCCCTGGCTGCATCTCAAGTAATGGGAAGTAATGCCGTTTTCGCCTTGACAGAGCCAGAGAAGGCACTTGCCGTTAAATCATGCTTAGAAAGGCTGGGAGCGAGGACTGTGGTCACTGGAGTAGACTCTTGTCCTCCACGTTCGTTATGACGCCGGAAAGACGCGTTAAGCCCACTCGGACGTTACAGGGATGTATCAGTTAACTTCGGGTCTTTCATCGATCAACCGACTGTTTATTCATCATCTAAGTGTTTCTCATACTATAACTCATTAAAAAGTACATCTTATCGTAATATTTTGGAAACTCTCGCTAGTAGCCTTACTACCCTTCATATCTTCATCGCTGGCTTAAGGCCCGCGTGAGCTAAGGTGGTAGCTACGTAGAAGCTTCCAAGTATTAGAAGTGTGGCATATATATTATATTTGGAATGCTTTATATATAATGCCATATAATCTTTGATGGCGGTATTAATGGCTGTGGTTGTGAGAATGGATAGGCAAGGCCGAGTGCTTATCCCAGCGAGTATTAGGAAGAAGCTAAGCTCTAACCTCTTCCTACTTAAGGTTGTGGAGGGCGAGCTAAGGCTGAAACCTATAAAAACCGTTAAGTTAACAGAGCTTTTTGACTCAATAGAAGTAGACGTGGAGGACTTCACCGATACCCACGAACTCAGGAGGGCTCTGACTCGTGAAGGTTAGGTTCCTGGATTCAAGTGTCTTTCTTCACGCCTATCTTAAGCCTAGGAGGGAGCTTACCCCCCGGGAACTCGCAATAAAGAGCGCAGCTAAGGAGATAATTGAGAGGGTGGAGAGCGGCGAGCCCGTAGTTACCACTGTGATACATATTAGTGAGGTCGCGAACATAGTGGAGGCTAGGGTCGGCTTAGCTAAGAGCATAGGATTGATATCTAGGCTACTCGTACTGTCCAACGTGAACATATTGGGAGTCTCGGCCGAGGACTACGAGGAAGCTGTATCGGTAGCACAAGAATACGGGGTCAGCGTGAACGATGCCATAGCGTACGTGAAAATGGGGGAAGAAGGGATAAGAGAGATATACACGTTTGATAAGCACTTCAAAAACCTCCCTGAAATAGTAACCCTACCCTGAGGTAATCAGAGCGGTCATTCCGCAGTAATTATTCTCAGGTATTAGGTTGCAGTCACTCGAACTCAGTGAATGAGACTGCAAAAGCGAAGGTGGTAGTTATGTGGAGACTTCCGAAGTATTAACAGAGAGGATAAAACGCGATAATATATAGAAAGGTAGAGCGGTTATAGAACAGAGTTTATATAAATAAATGTACTTTCACATGCGGTGCAACAGTATGCCCAAACCGGTAGTAGACGCCAGCAAGTGTACTGGCTGCGGCACCTGCGTAGACGTGTGTCCACAAGGCGTCTTCGAGATTCAGAACGGCAAATCGGTGCCCGTAAGAGAGGAAGAGTGTATAGGTTGCAGGGCCTGCGAAGCTTCGTGCCCAGAGGGCGCTATAACAGTCGAAGAATAAAAGATAGCTTTTGTATTCTCCCAATTAAATTAGTTTTTTACTTTCAAACTTATTTAAACCGATATTCTAAAATCCTATTTTCAACAATTTTTAAACCGTAGGTTTACTACTCGTTAACTGGCGGTTTCGATGTCTAAAGCCAGACTAAATCGGTTAGTCAAGGTCTTACTGGTCCTGCCATTAGTGTTAATGGCTTTATCGCTGATTCTACAACCAGACGTTTACATCTATCAAGGAGAGACTCTCTTCGACGGGGATAACGCTTACGGGATTCTCCAGTACATAACGGCGAACTTCAAGAACAGAGTCGTGGGTACGGACGCCGACAGGGAAATAGCGTACTGGATAGCCGATTACTTCGAAAGCTTGGGCTTAGAGACCCACGTAGATGTTTTCAAAGCCCCGTCGTTCGGCGGAGGGAGGGTTGACGCGTACAATGTCTACGCGATTAAACGCGGCTCTACGGACGCTTACATCCTCTTAATGGCGCACCACGACATAGTCCCATGGACGACTGAGGGGGCTAATGATAACGGGGGCGGCCTAGCAGTCCTCATAGAACTAGCCAGGGTTTTCGCGAACCGAGACACTAAGCACGGCATAATCTTCCTCTCACCGGACGCCGAGGAGACGGGGCTACATGGCTCTGAGAGGTTTGCAGCTACGTTTAGCGGGGAGGTCGTAGCGGCAATAAGTATAGACATGTGTACGTGGAAGGATCACGAGGGAGTTGCTCCATATGCGTTTATGTACCCTCCGTCTACGTTCAGCGACGGGGGAATAGTGTTTCTCCTACAGAAGGCAGGTAGTGTAGGTGGCGCCGCGAAGGTACTGGGTACAGACATAGCCGTGGCCACATCAAGGCTTCTCCTTATCATAGGAGGAACGGACTCAATGCCCTTTGTTAAGAGGGGTGTGGTAGCCCTTGGAATAGTGGACTGGCCCCTATACCCCTATTGGCATAAGCCTGAGGACAGCATCGACAAGGTCTCCTCGGAATCACTAAGGGAGGTAGGCGTCCTGGTCGAGAGGCTCGTGTTGTCAATCGATAGGGGAGGAGTACCGGTATTAACTAGACAATACCTCTTCCTAAGCGATAAGGTAATACCAGGCGCGTACATCTACTGCTCCTGGCTCGCTATCTTAATAGCTGTTTCCTTAGCAGTAATCGGTCTACTCGGGCGGGGAGTACTGGGACAGTCCGTTAAGGTGTTCTCGATGTTTCTAGCCTTATACCTACTCCTCTCTCTTTCTTCAATGCTAGCAATATACGTCCTAAAAACCGCGCTCTCAGTTCTGGTAGTCGTGGTAGCGCTATCGGTACCGATGTGCAGAGCAGTATCGGGGAAGTGGCTTTCAAGAATAGGGGCTGAAGCCTTAAAACTATCATCTCTATTCTCAGCTTCAGTCTTAGTAGCCTTGGGGATGCTTAACCCCTCTCTTGCTATTCTACTCTTACTCCCACTGGTATACGCTATCGTCTCCGCTAGGCCCATTAAGGGGAGGAAGCTCAGAATGCTCTGCAGGGTAATCCTACCAGTCCTAGCCTTTATAACGCCGATCGTTATCATCATAGCTGGCTCGGCTATGTTGGGGCTAAAAGAATTCGATCACGCACTATCCAACCTCGTAGCAGTGGGACTACGAAGGGAGCCTTACTTGGTGGTCGCTTTGTTCGCGGCTTTCTCGATACCGGCTTCAGGAGTCTCCTCCACTGTGTGTCTATTATCTAGGGCTTTTCCCGGAGAACAATAAACACACATGGTTAATAGCCCAAACTACGTATAATCGTGTAATCGCAATAAGCTAATAATATTACGTGTTTTATTCCCCTTTGTGGATAGTTTTCTGTAAGTTCGAAATGCTTATATTTATCCTTTCCATAGGTATCCGCCGAAGAAAAATGAAAAGGAGGGTAGCCCTAGGGGTACTGATACTACTGGTTCTCTCCCTTCTCTCACCATTTTCCCTAACAACAGCACAAACATCTTCTGCTGTCACCGTGATAATAGGAGTCACCGCGGACACCTACATTGAGGCTGGGAAGGACAAAAACTACAACGGGTATAGCCTCTACGTCGGCCGCATGTCTAGCGGGGGCGTGGGAGTCGCCTATAGGACTCTCCTCTACTTTGACCTTTCGGGCCTGCCGAGTGGATGCATGATTTCTAAGGCCACTCTGTGCTTAGAGGTTGAGAGAGACCTCTTCACGAAGAACGTCAGGCTCCTCTTCATGGCGATAACCTCTCCCTGGGACGAGGATGAGGTTACGTGGTATAGGCGCACAAAAACGGAGCGCTGGAGTAGTAGTGGTGGAGATTTCGAGAGGACACCCTACGCAGAGATAGAAGTCGGCCCAGGTCTAAAGCGGAACGACGTAATATCCGTGGACATAACTGAACTCGTGAGGAAGTGGTACCGCGGTGAGATGGACAATTACGGAATTATGGTGCTAATCCCCCCTCCCTCAGAGGTCGGCGATCCCGGGATCTTAGAGCTAATTAACGAGGAATATGGCGCGTCCCCCCTCGACAACGCGAGGCTGTACGTGACCTGCATGCCCCTAGGAGCTATCGGAGCTATAACCTCAATTGCAAACCCGCTTAAACCAGGTATCCACATCAATATACCGGTATCGATAGGTATGGGCCTGGCGTTGCAGGACAGCACATTGGAGGTAACTCCGGGTTCTTTCAACAAGACGCTGGTAACCCTTGTTTCACTCTCGGGAACCTGCACAGTCAACCTCCACGCTACCCCCCTTAGCAGCGGTATTTCGGTGTCTTTCAACACTACTACCCTGTCAGCAGGCGAAACCGCAGAGGTAACGGTCACGGTTGACTCGTCGGTTTCCCCAGGGGACTACAAGGTCATGATAGAAGGCTATAATCCCAGCACGGGTAAAACGTGTACGACGGAGCTGACGGTTAAAGTAGTTACGCCGGGCACGACGCCAACCGGGGGTACTCCAACATTCGACATAATACCTTCCTCAAACCGCCTAGAGGTTACGCAGGGTTCTTACTCCACGCTTAGCATCTCCCTAACGAGTATAAGGGGTTACAGCTATAGCGTCTCGCTGAGTGTCTCCGGCTTACCCTCAGGGGTCACAGCCACGTTCTCACCAGCCTCGGGGACGCCCTCCTTCACCTCCGTGTTAAACTTATCAGCCTCTACATCAGCGTCTCCTGGCAAGTACACAATCACGGTCATAGCCACGGGTGCAGACGGGACAACTAAGAGCTTCACCTTAACGCTGATCGTGAAGCGGGCGAGAGGAGTATGTGGGTCAATAACGGCTAGTGTATCCCCGTCTTCCCTCAGTATCAACCAGGGGGATCATGATACGGTCACAGTTTCCATATCCTCGTCTAATACCGGTTGCAGAGTCCGAGTTAAGACCGTAAGCCCAACAGGTATATCGGCGTCAGCCACACCCAGGGAGTGCAACACCCCATGTACGTCCACTATAGACGTCTCTGTCTCCTCCGCGGCTTCACCGGGCGCTTATACCCTCAGAATAATAGTTGAGGACGTATCGGGCGGGGGAGTAAAAGACGAAGAAACGATTAACGTAAACGTACAAGCGCCTAGTGGCGGGCCCCCCAGCGGCACAGGAGGCCCAGGCGGGCCTGGAGGTGGGCCGAGCGGTACGCCGGGTGGTGCTGCTGTTCTCGACTTCGATATTAAGGTTAGCCCTGATCAGGCTGAGATATACCAGGGGGATACCGTTACAGCGGCAGTTTCCGTCATGGTAATATCTGGCCACCCCTCCCAGGTTGATCTGAGAATTAGCGGTTGTCCCTCAGGTGCCCTCTGCACGCTATCTAAGAGTAAGGTTATCCCGCCAGCCACGGTTACCCTCACTATAGATTCCGGCTCTGCCAAAGGCGTATACACAGTGGTGGTTGTAGGCGAGAGTGGGGGGAAGACTAAGTCCGCCACACTGGTCTTAAACATCAAGGAGAAGAAGTGCTTTATAGCCACAGCAACTTATGGCTCCGAAGTCGCGGGCGAGGTACAGTTCCTCAGGGAGTTCCGTGACAACATAGTGTTGTCCACAAAGGCTGGGAAGGCGTTCTACAGAGTTTTCGACGCCTTCTACTACTCTTGGAGCCCCTACGTGGCACGCGTCATATCGTCGAACGCCTACCTAAGAACGGCTGTAAGACTCGCACTATACCCACTACTAGCAGCACTAAAAACAGCCGCCTACACCGCCACCTCACTCATACAGGTGAATACTGAACTAGCCGTCGTAGTTGCTGGAACCATAGCGTGCCTCTTAATAGGAATGTTCTACCTCGCCCCCTTCCTCTTACTGATAGCTAGGAAGAAGATCAAGGTTCCCGAGCCGCGCTACATGTTAGCCCTGTACGTCCTCACGCTCCTAACGGTCTTGATGGCCGAGTACGCGTCTCTACATGTGTTGTCCGTTGCTTCAACGTTATACGTAATAATATGCGTAGTGTTAGGCTCGCTGTTCCCGCTGTACCTAGTTAAGAGAGTGAGCCTTCCCTAACATTATAACACCTTTTTTCTTTCTTTACGACGCAGATACATACGTTTTTTGTCGAATAAAACCCTTATAATCAAGCAGCTCTTCTCACATTTCGGTAGTGTATTTTTGGAGGTGAATTAGCCTTTTGTCGAAGGGTATGCTGTGGATAGCTTCAAGGTTCGCGATTAGAGACTTGAAAATGCGTAAATTCGCGTCAATATTAACTATCCTCGCCATAGCTAGCGGTGTGTCCGCATTCACGGCGCTAAGACTCACGAGTCTGGGGATAAGAGTCGCGGCCCAGGAGGTTGTGAGGAGAGCCCTGGCCG
>CAZFWY010000022.1:0-14749 GCA_964522715.1 uncultured Thermofilaceae archaeon
TTTTCCGGTATTTTGCTTTGAATCTTTCTAGTAGTTCTTCGACTTGTTTCTCGGCGTGTGATGGCACTATTATTACTCCGGGGCCCAGCTTCCTCCCTCCTACCTCTTCTAGTAGCCCTTTGACCTGGCTCACGTAGGTTTTACCTCGCGCCTTCTTCATGGTCTTCCTGCCGTAGAGCGCTCTTTCGAGCCTGGCCTTGTCGCCTCTCCCGAGGTGGCTCAGCCTCAGGGTGTATATGGTGTGTGGCTCTAGTTTTAGCCCAGCGTCTACGCACTTCTTCCTGCCGTAGAGTACTACTCCCTCGGCCAGTACCTCCTCTAGGAACTTGGGGTCTAGGCCCTCCATGCCTGGCCCCGTGACTATTAGGTCTACGTCTACCCCGTACTCCTTCGTTACGTCGAGCGCGGCCTCGCCTATCTCCTCCTCAACTCTGGGGTCTCTCCTCTCAAGTACCACGAGCATGTCTAAGTCGCTCCCCTCCCCCGCCTCCCCCCTAGCGGCCGAGCCGTACACAACCACCAGTAGCGGCCTAAACTTGGCTATCCTAGAGGCGAATTCGAACGCCGCCTTCATCAAGTAGAACTCACCCCCTTCAGTCTTTTCTTGGCGATTCGCCTTATCCTCCTAAACAACTCCTCTGTTTTCCTCAAGGCCTCCCCGTCTATCCTACCACCATATACTTGTCCCGGCCTTATCTGGTTCTCTATCATTTGGAAAGCCCGCCAAACCTCCTCGGAATCCTCCTCGAATATTTCGGGATGCTGCTCCAGCACTCTCCTTACTAGTTTATGCTTATTAATGTGTACGTTGTGAAGAGCCGCGACCGCCTCTATTAAATGGAAAGCTGCCTGAAAGTAAGCCTCGATTCTTAGGGGTATCGAAACCTCTGGATTCTCTGCGTCTCTAAGGAACATCCTATATTTCTTCATGTGAGTGTCATAAGATGCCATTATTCGTCATACAGTATAACGCTCACTAACATATTAAGGTTTTCCGTTATATAGTATAACGAAAAGATGCAGTAGCCTCATTATACACGATAACACACTTGCGGCTCACAATTAGTTAAGTTAATACGTGTTCCAGTAGCCGTATACATATGTCCCCGGAGTCTAGGGGTGAGGAGATAGCGCGCTTCCTGTCCGAACTCATAAAGGTGGATACTACCAACCCTCCTGGCAACGAGACCGAGGCCGCCAAACTGGTGAGGGATAAACTCGGCGAACTCGGAGTGGACAGCGTGCTTGTTGAGAGTGAGCCTGGTAGGGGTAACGTCGTAGCCAGGGTTAAAGGCGAGGAGGAGGGGCCAACCCTACTCCTACTCTCACACCTGGACGTAGTGCCTGCGAAGCCTGAGGAGTGGAGTGTAGACCCATTCTCGGGTGTGATTAGGGACGGGGAGGTGTGGGGGCGCGGCGCCCTGGACTGTAAGGGACCTCTAGCCGTGGAACTCTACGTCTTCGCCGACATAGTGGGTAGGGGGGACTTTAAGGGTACTATAATGTTCGCAGCCACGGCGGACGAGGAGAGGGGAGGGGTTAAGGGGGTCGGCTGGCTCGTGAAGAACAGGCCGGAACTGGTCAGGGCGGACTACGTGATAAACGAGGGCGGGGGGTTTGAGATACCCGCCGAGAAAAGCCTATTCACAGTCCAGACGGCGGAGAAGGGGGTCTACTGGTTCAAGTTGAAGTTGAAGGGAGAGCCGGGCCACGCCTCTATACCCGGAGCCGGGAGGAACGCCGTCGTAGGCGCCGCCGAAGCCATAAAGAGGATCTCCATACACAAGCCTAGGGTTACGCCTACCCCCCATGCCGCCGGTTTCATTAAAGCCCTCCTAGACGCGGTCGGTAAGAAGTGGGTAGCCAAGCTACTATTAAACCCCCTAACCGCGGATAGAGCCCTGAAGAAGATACCTGACAAGAGCCAGGCCGCCTTTATAGAGGCCATGCTGAGGAACACCTTAACCCCCACTGTTGTTAAGGGGGGCTACAAGGAGAACGTGATACCCTCCAGCTGCGAGGTCACAGTTGACTGCCGCCTCCTACCCGGCTACGGGGAGAACTGGGTTAGAGGGTACGTCTCAAAGCTCCTCAAAGGCCTAGACTACGAGTTAGAGTTCATATGTAGGGAGCCGCCCACAGAGTCCCTCATAGACACCCCCCTCTTCAAGGCTATAAGGAAGGCCTTAGCATTCGAAGTCCCCGGCTCCCTCGTATCACCTTACATCTCCCCTGGGGGCACGGATTCGAGGTACTTTAGGAGGGCTTTCGGGAGCGTCGCTTACGGCTTCATCCCTATCAGGGCCGAGGTGCCTCTGAAGGAGCTGATGAGGATGGTTCACGGCGTGAACGAGAGGGTCTCCATAAGGAACTTGGAGTTCGGGTATAGGGTGTTAATACACACGTTAACGGAGTTCTACTCGATGATTTAGCAGCTTGGAAAGCGCGGCCCTAAGCGCTTAGTATTCCTAATCATTTTCACCTTTTAAAACAAAATTATACACGTATTGATCCATAATGTTAATATAGAAGCGATTATGCAAGATTATTCTCGGGGATTAAAATGATACAGGAAACTCTCATGAGAATAGTAAATATGATTATAGAGATAATCCCCAGCATCGTCGCCGCCCTTATAATTATAGGTATAGGCTACGCGGTTGGGGAGGGGCTCGGTAAAGCTGTCAATAAGCTCATCGAACTCACGGGTATAGAGAGGGGGTTCGACAAGACGGAGACGGGCAAAGCCTTTAGGGCCGCGGGCATAGACTTGAGTTCTCTCGTCGGCAGCTTGACCAAGGCCTTCGTGATTATAATCTCGCTGACCGTAGCCCTACAGATACTTAAGATAGGGGAACCCGTCCAGGGCTACATATTGATGATAGCCGAGTACCTCCCCAGGGTTATAGGCGCAGCCATAATACTTACCCTTGGCATCGTGATGTTCGAGTTCCTGACTAGTTTCATAGCTAAGGCCCTAAGCACTACCCTACCCGAGAAGCACAAAGAGATGGCCGACCTCCTCAAAGACATCATAATGATAGGTTTAATTGCGGTATTAATCACCGTAGCCCTAGACATGCTGCTAATACCCAGTACCTACGTCTACCCCTTAATACTGGGCGCGGTAATCATAGGTGCCGGTATATCCGTCACTGAGAGGCTAGTGAATGCCATAGTCAAGGAGCACGAGGAGTTCAAACCAGTCGCAGGCCACGCCAAGTTCCTCCTATACATGATATTCATAGTAGTAGGCGTAGCCGGGATGTTTAGCACCTTCCCGGGCACCAGTGCGGTCATAGCCAACCTGGCATGGGGAGTAGCCATAGCCGCTGGTCTAATGCTAGTCCCCGTAATATACCACCTCTCGAAGGAAATAGTGAAATAATTTCATCTTTTTCTATTCATTTTTTATCTTGTTAATCTTTCATTTTTGTGATTTAAGGCTATAGCTTTACCTGTAGATTAATGGGTCAAGGCTTTTAGACTATGAGGGGGAGGATAATACGATGTATTCGGCGGATTAATTCTGGTACGGGGGGTTTGCTGTGTAGAGGAGCAGTAAATATTTAGTTATAGCTTTTCAACGTAGTATTTCCCGGTGCTTGCTTTGGATATAGTATTCGGCCCCGTAGTCTCTAGGAGGCTCGGCCTCTCCCTCGGCGTGAACAATATATTTTATAAATATTGTACTTATACATGCGTCTACTGCCAGGCTGGGAGGACTACGCGTTTAACCCTTGAGAGGAGGGCTTTCTACGAGCCTTCCTGCGTGGTTAGGGAGGTCGTCGCCGCTGTCTCTAGGCTAGAAAGACTGGACTACGTGACCTTCGTCCCAGACGGCGAGCCAACCCTAGACGTCAACCTAGGCGCGGAGATAGGGGGGGTGAAGGAGGAGGCAGGGATCAGGGTGGCTGTTATCTCTAACTCCTCCCTCCTGTGGAGGCCCGACGTCAGGGAGGACTTGTCACAAGCGGACTACGTATCCGTGAAGGTTGACGCTGTAGGGAAGGGGGCTTGGCGCAGGGTTAACAGGCCTCACGGAGATCTGAAGCTCGATGACGTGCTGAGGGGGATCCTGGAGTTTTCGGGGGAGTTCGAGGGCACGTTGACGACCGAGACCATGCTGGTCAGAGGGGTGAACGACTCGCCCGAGGACGTAGAGAGAGTTGCATGTTTCCTGAGGGAGGTAAACCCCGACAAGGCGTATATAGCCGTCCCCGTGAGACCCCCCGCGGAGAGGTGGGTGTCTCCTCCGAGTGAGGCTACTCTTAACATGGCCTACCAAGCGTTTTCAAGGGAACTGGGGCAGGATAGGGTCGAGCTACTACTAAGTCTAGAGAGCGGGGAACCCAGCTACGTCGAAGATCCGATTAAGGGACTGGTAGCCACCACGGCCGTCCACCCAGTAGAGCTGGGGTACGCTGAGAAGATGCTGAGCAAAGCTGGCTTGGAATCCGGCGAGGTAATAGGGAACCTCGTTAGGAGGGGAGTGCTAGCCGTAGTGGAGTATGAGGGGCATAAGTTCCTCGTTAGGAAGATAACGCAACTGTATAAGCACAATGCAGGTAACAATAGGGAGTAGGGATGCAGAGCCATAGCGGAATTCCTCTCCGAGATGAAGGTCGCGGCTAAGCACTGCCCCGAGAGGGAAGTAGTACCCGTACTAACTGGGGCCTTGATAAGGGGTGATATGCGTAGCTACGCTTAGGAGGAATGAGTTAGAGTATACAACTACTAGTTCTTTTATACCTGTATAAGTACTAACCTAATTGAGGGATATGCGTACCGAAGACTTCTATTGGGGCGTCTCGCAGTCAGGCTTCCAGTTCGAGATGGGTGACCTCTACAGGCGTTTCCTGGATACTCGCTCGGACTGGTGGGTCTGGGTCAGAGACCCCGCGAACATAAAGAGCGGACTCGTAAGCGGAGATTTGCCGGAGGACGGCGTAGACTACTGGGAGTTCTACAAGGAGGACCATAAAACCGCGCACAGACTTGGACTCAACGCCTACAGGATCGGGGTGGAGTGGAGCCGAGTCTTCCCCTGCCCAACATATTCTGTGAGGGTAAACGTAGAGCTAGACTCTGATGGATTGGTTAGGAGCGTCTCCTTAGGGATGGACGCCTTAGAGGAGCTGGATAAGCTGGCGGACAAGGGAGCTGTCAACTGGTATAGGGAGGTTCTGACCGACATCAGGGAGAGGGGGATGGAGCCATTCGTATGCCTTAACCACTTCACGCTCCCCATATGGATTCACGACCCCATACGCGTCAGGAGCGAGGAAAGAGGCGTGACTACCGGCTGGGCCTCCAAGTCCATTATAGTGGAGTTCGCAAAGTTCGCAGCCTACATGGCCTGGAAGTTAGGGGGTCTAGTGAGTTACTGGGCTACCTTTAACGAGCCCATGGTGGTTGTAGAGCTGGGCTACCTAAACCCAGACTCAGGCTTCCCGCCGGGGATCTACGACCCGGAGATGGCTCGGCTTTCCCTCACAAACATGGTAAACGCGCACTCTCTAGCGTACGACCTAGTCAAAGAGTGGTGCAGCAGGGCGTCGGGCGGAGAGGTAAAGGTAGGCCTAATCCACAACTACGTGCCAGTTCACCCCCTAGAGGAGAGAGACTCTGAGGCTGCCGAGCGCTACGATTACCTACACAACGAGGTCTTCCTGTCTGCTGTGAGGTACGGTTTCCTCGACTTAAACCTAGATGGTTCCCCTGAGAAGAAAGCCTGGCTTTCAGGCAAGCTGGACTGGGTAGGGCTGAATTACTACACTCGGTGCGTCGTGAGGAGGAAGGAGGGAGATACCTCGCTCTTAACGGGCTACGAACCCGTGGGCGGGTACGGCTTTAACTGCGAGCCTCGATCTAGGAGTAGAGATGGTAACCCTACGAGCGACTTCGGCTGGGAAGTCTACCCCCAAGGCCTCTTAGAATCTATAGAGGCGCTGGAGAGGCTCAGAGTACCCGTAATAGTAACTGAGAACGGAGTAGCAGACTCCGACGACTCCCTACGCCCAGCCTTCCTGAAATCACACGTAGAGGTCTTGAAGAGCGCGCTCAACCAGGGCTTCGGAGTTAAGGGATACTTCCACTGGTCTTTGAACGATAACTACGAGTGGGCGAAGGGCTACTCTATGAAGTTCGGCCTCCAAGAAGTAGACCTGAGGACGAAGGAGAGGAGGCCTAGGTCCAGCGCGGCGCTACTATCTAAACTTATAGGTAAGTTCGAATATTAAGAGCGGGGATAGAGCCTTGCTGTTCATACTCCAATACGCGCTCGCGGGAGCTATATTGGGCGCCCTCCTAGGAACATGGAGAAAGGGGCTGGCCTTAGTAGTAATTGCGTTAATAGTCTCCTCGTTAATATCCCAGTTCGGAGTCTCGCAAGGCAACTACCAAGCCGTGGTCGGGATACTAAGCAAAATTTTCTACTCCCTTTACGCCCTAATAGCCTTCATCTCCTTCTCCTTCGGCGTATTCATGGGAGTATTCTTGAGAAACCTGTACGAGGAAGGAAAGAAAGTGGCGGAGAACATCTTAGAAGGAGAGGAGTCAAAGGAATCTTAGCGCTCTAGCGGCTTCCTCCCTCGATAGCCTCCAGTTCAGCTGGCTGAGGTAAGTTCTGTGGGGTTTAAACCTCGACACTAGGCCCCTCCAGTCGTCTACCCCCACGACTTCTACGCCCTCGGGGGTTAGAGACCCGTACCCCCACTCAGACAGGTAATACAAGTAGCCTATGTCCCTGGGATCGAAACCCATGAGCAGAGCGGTAAGGGAGTCTACGGCTACGGGGTTTTCACCGGCTACAGCGACGCCGAGCGGCTTAGGACTCCCACCTATAGGCCCGTCACCCTCCATCCCCACGTACCCGTCAACCACTGCTAAAGAGGGCATGAGGTACCTAGCCAGGTAGGCTATGCTTAAGTTAATGGCTTTGTAGCCTTGGTGTAGCAGTCCTCTGTAGCCCGGCTGTACGGCGCCAACTACGACGTTCTTTATGGTTAACGTTACCACCACCGTGTCGTGGGTCTTAGGCCTGACTACTGAAACCAGGTAGTCCGCGTCTAGCATGTTCTTGGAAACCCTGACCTTCACAGTCTTATCCAAGTTAGAGTCCCAGACCTCGAACTCCTCGTAGTCGTCCCTGCCTATATCCAGGAACTCCACGTCGTAAAGCTCCTTCAGAGCAAGATAGCCGTAATTCTTCAAAGCGTCCATGAGTGAGCCTTGGGCTGGACTTTCGGCTACGATGATAGTCCCCCGGTAGTATTTGGATAGAGCCTCAATAACGGCTCTAACGGCTCCCACAGGGGTTGCGCAGAGTTCCCTGTAGGCGGAGACGAAGTTAACCTTTACGACCACCTGCCTGGCAGTCCTCACCTTCTCCAAGACTTCGCTGGCTAAGCCGAGTACCTCTCTAACTCCCTCATAATGCCCCCTACTCCTAGATAGATAGACCCTGCTAGGCATGAAAACACCGAGAAGATCCTCTGATAAAATAATGATAAGGAGCTAGTTAAGTAATTCGTATATGAGCTTGAGGTAGTCGTAGAGGTGCCTGGTGATCAGGAACCTCTCCCTAACCCTCTCCCTAGCCTTCCTACCCATCTCTCTGCGCAGCTCTTCATCTCTTATGAGTAGCAGGGCTTTCTTGGCCGCCTCCTCGACGTTCCTGATCAGGAAGCCCGTCTCTCCGTCGACGACCTGGGTCTTTATCCCTCCAACCCCCCTAGCCACTACCGGGGTCTCCTTCCACATCGCCTCAGCGACTGCTAAGCCGAAGCCCTCTCTAATACTCATCTGTAGGGCCACGTGGGCAGCCCTCTGAAACGCGTTCACCTCCCTATCCCCAACCCCCACAAGGTCTGTGAGGAAGTGTATGTCGTAATCCTCCCCCGCGTACCTAGCCGTCTTTTCGTAGTAAACCCAGCCCTCAGGGTCATCCCTAGCCATGCTGGCTACGAGTAGGAGCTGGGCCCTAGGCTCCTTCTCCTTAACCTTACGGTACACGTCGATGGCTGCGAAGGGGTCTTTCCAAGGGTCAAACCTGGCCACCTGTATAAGTATGGGCCTCTCCGGATCCACATCGTACTTCTCTAGGACTCCGCAGACCTCCGAGTACCCCATCTCTCTATTCTTCTCCGAGAGGGGGTCTATGGAGGGCCTTATTATGCGGGCCTTGGAGGGGTCTAGCTCCGGCTGGACGTACTCCTCCATGTGGAATATGTAAGCGTCGTAGAGCTTTACGTACTCCCCTATAAATTCCCAAACCTCCCTGTAAGGCGAGGATAAATCTATGTGGCACCTCCAAACCCACCTCTCACCCTTCTTCGTGTAGTACCTAATAGCTAGGGGCTGGGGGTCGTGTATCACCACAACGTCCTTGTCGAGGTCGAGTTTTGCCGCGTTCTCCTCGTTCACGCGTAGGTAGAGCCTCTTCATCTCCTCGGTCAGCCTGACCTCCATGCCCTGAGACCCGTTGTGCAATAGCTTGGTCACGTTGAAGAACTCCTGTGGGGCTTCTATAACCTCCCACTCGGCGTCCAGCCCCACAGACCTCATCAGGGGAACCATGTTATGGAGTATCTCGGCCACTCCTCCCCCGAATGACGTGGAGTTAACGTGCACTAGTGAGATCCCCGCCAGCTTCTCCGCCAGCTTCCTGACAGACTTTATAGTGGCTTCTGGAGCTATCCCAACGTAGTCCTCTAGCCTCCTCCTCCGGGCTAATTCTACTTTCAACTCTTAACACCTACTCAACTATTTCGAATAGCAAACCCTCTACATCCTCTAGCACAGCTCCTAAACCGCCTACCCTAATAACTCCTTCCTTCGTCTCCACGAGGAGGGACGCGATGCCATCATCAACCACCTTCCCCTTAACGACCCCCTCAACCACTACTCTCTCCCCGCCGCTAACCCTAACCCCTACAACCTTGATCTTCTCCCCTCCTCTAACCCTGTCTATGAAAGACCATATCGAGACAAACCTACCCCTAACCCTTTCAGGCCTGCTGATGAGAGTAGAAGTGCCGACTAGGGAGCTGTAGAACAAGTCCATCAAGGCCCTGACAAGCAGAGGCTCCGCAGTTAGTATGGAGTAGTCGAGACGGGGGTCGCTGATAACCCCAGCCCTCGTGTCCGCCAGAGCGATAGTAATCGAGGACGCCTTCCTCTGATAGAGTTCGACCCCTGCCTCAATTAGCCTCTCAACGGAGTCCGGGCGCCCATAACTAATAACGGTCACGTTAACGCCTCTCTTTGTCGCCATCTCTATCTCGGGGGTCAGGGAGTCCACGTCTTTCGAGCCCGCGGCTAGGAGGAGCTGGTACCTAGACTTCTTCACTAAGGGGACTATAACCTCCCCGGGCTTAGCGCTTATAACCCACGTAGCCTTGTATTCAAGTTCAGCCTCCAGCGATAACACCTTAACCAGGCTGACTATATCCTCGTATATCCCGTCGAGCTTCTTCTTCTCCCTCTCGATGTACGCGTGCAGGGCTATCTCCGGGTCGACGGGCTTAAACTTCCTGGGCTTTTCCTCAACTATCTCTATCAACCCCTTCTCGCTGAGCCTCTGAGCCACGTCGTAAATCCTGCTGTGGGGTATACCGCTAAGTTCAACCAGCTTCTTAGCCGTTAGAGTGCCGCTCTTAAGCAGGGTTATGTAGGTCTCTATCTCGTACTGGCTCAACCCGAGTTCTGAAAGCCTCACTTTCAATTCTCCTATCACGTCTTCCTTTTTATAAGCCATAACGATAAAACTTATATACATCATAATAGATAAATTTTTTGTATCACCCAATGGTGATAAAATGAAGCGAACGGAGTTATTACTCCTGGCAACCCTCATCATCGTAATTATAATGTCCGGAGCTATCATAGTCCAGCTGCAGAGCATGGTCGCAACTCTCTCGGCCAAGCTAGACGAGCTAAGTAGTAAGTTGGAGACAACTTCTAAGAAACTAGACCAGTTAACGTCTACGACTAACGAGATACTGGAGAAGATAGGCGCGCCTCCACCTGCACCCCCACCGGCACCGCCCAAAGAGGTAGAGCTGGTAGTCTTCAGCCTGTGGGGAGGCAAGGAGGAGGAGAACTTCCTCAAGGCCCTAGACGCTTTCACCAAGAAGACCGGGATAAAGGTGAAACACGTCGCCCAGACCACTGAGGGCCTGATGGTTGGCCTGCCAGCCCAGTTCGCGGCTGGGAAGTCAGTGGCTGACGTAGTCGTAGTTCCGTGGCCTGCCTGGATAAAAGAGCTGGCCAAGGAGGGCCACCTACTAGAAGTTACAGGCTTAATAGACCCGACTAAGTACCCGGAGTCCTACGTCAAGATGGTCACTGTGGACGGGAAGATCTACGCCGCGCCCTTCAAGGCTTGGGCTAAGCCCGGCTTCTGGTACAGGAAGTCCTTCTTCCAGCAGCACGGATTAACGCCGCCTGAGACCTGGGACGATTTCTTAGCCCTCCTGGAGAAGTGCAAGGGTATACCTGGTGTTGAGGCCCCGATAGCCAGCGGAGACGGGGTTGGGTGGCCTCTCTCAGACGTTACCGAGGCCTTCATAATTAACCGCGGCAGCCCGGAGCTACAGCAGAAACTCATTAGCGGTGAGATAACGTTTGACGACCCACAGGTAAGAGCGGTCTTCGAGGAACTCGTGGACCTGCTGAAGAAGGGATACTTCAGCGAGCCCGATGAGTGGACCGCCCAGATAGATAAGCTGTGGGCGGGCAAGTACTGTATCTACTTCATGGGCAACTGGATGACTACGATGCCACAGGTCAAAGACATAAACGACCTAGGCTTCTTCCCGTTCCCAGAGGCCAAAGGCGTAGTAGCTGGCGGAGACTGGGTGATAATACCCAAGTACACCGAGCACCCAGACGAGGCTAAGCAACTCCTACAATTCCTCGCTGGCCCAGAGGCTCAGGAGATAATGGTTAAGGCTGGCGGCTTCCTGGCCACTAACAGGGACGTACCGGCGGAGGCTTATAAGCCAGCTGACAAGGCGGTCGTGGACTTCCTCAACACTCCCGGGCTAGTCGTGGTGATGGACTTAGACGACGCCGTGGGCGGCGAGTTCCAGAGGACTTTCTGGGACCAGCTGAAGCTGCTCTGGGTATCACCTGACGCGCTACCGGACATACTAGAGGCCATTAAAGAGGCACACTTAAAAACTCTAGGTAAGGCGTAAAGAACGGGGGTCAAATGTACGCTAAAAACAAAAAAGTAATTATACTTTTTTTAGTTCCTGCCCTTTTCCTCCTATCGCTCTTCGTTATAGGGCCAATGCTGTACACGTTCTACATGAGCCTACTAGACTGGGAAGGGCCTCAAGTCAAGGGGTTCGTAGGCCTCGACAACTACTTTAAGCTTTTCTCCCGCAGAGAGATACTGAACTACAGGGGTTTGAGCAGGGGGAGGCCCCCGATGGGGGCTTTGCCCCACAATATCATATGGATAATAATCCACGTCCCTCTGTGCACGGTTCTGGGTTTAGTCTTAGCGTACGTGCTGAGGGACGTGAGGGGGGCCACGATAATCAAGTCCATAATATTCCTCGGAATGGTAACGCCCATGGTCGTGGGGGGCGTGTTGCTGCGCTTCATCTACGATAAGGACGCGGGGGTATTCAACGAGTTCCTCAGAGTGGTGGGGCTGGGCCACCTCGTTAAGACCTGGACGGCCTACCCCGACACTGCTCTGTACGCGTTGATACTGGGCTCTGTCTGGATATGGACTGGCTTCTCTATGATAGTGTACTCCGCTGGGTTGGAGACTATACCCCCGGAGCTCTTAGAGTCTGCGAGGGTTGACGGCGCTTCGGAGTTCATGATTTTCAAGGAGATAGTCATCCCCCTACTGAAGCCAGCGACAATAGTAGTCGTGACTATGAGCATACTCTGGGCTCTGAAGATATTCGACATAGTGTACGTCGCCACACTCGGAGGACCCGGAGGGGCGTCCACAGTCCTCGCCTTGGAGATGTACATGGACGCGTTCTTCAAGATACCACCCAGCTACGGAACCGCGGCGGCGATAGCATCCCTCCTGACCCTCCTTACCCTGGGAATAGCTGTCTACGTGGCCAAGTACGTGGTGGTGAGGTGATATGAAGGTTAGGAAGACCACCTTGATAATACACTTCCTGGCCTGGGTCGTAGCCCTCATATGGATAATACCCTTCCTAGGAGTGTTCATGACCTCCGTCAGGCCCTACGAGGAGATAGTCAGCGGTTGGTGGCACTTCGAGAAGTTCACCGTGACTCTGGACAACTACTTTTACGTCTGGAATTACAGGACTGCGCCCCTCAGCAAAGCACTCATGAACTCCTTCTTAATAGCCATACCCTCAACTATAATACCGATATTCGTCGCCGCCCTAGCGGCCTACGTATTCGCCCGCTTCAGCTTCCCCGTAAGGGACATGCTCTTCTTCACTATAGTGGTACTAATGAGCCTGCCGCAGCAAATGGTAATCCTACCCGTCTTCTTCCTGGAGAACCAGCTCGGCCTCTGGAACACCCACATAGGACTAATACTCCTACACTCGGCCTTCGGCCTTCCTTGGATAATACTATTCCTCAGGAACTTCTTCGTCACTTTGCCAGTGGAGCTGGAGGAGTCCGCGATGATAGACGGGGCCTCTGAGTTCACGGTCTTCTTCAGGATAGTACTGCCCCTCTCCGTCCCCGCTCTCGTATCCATAGCCGTCCTACAGTTCAACTGGGTATGGAACGACTTCTTCTTCGCCCTGATAATGCTCGCCTCGCCTGAGAAATTCGTGGCTACCCAGACGATACCGGTGCTGAAGGGGAGGTACTACATCAGGTGGGACTACCTAGCCGCGGCCTCCGTCTTAACAATGTCAGTACCTCTAGTGATTTACGCCCTGCTGCAGAAGTACTACGTGCGAGGCGTAATAGGGGGCACAATTAAAAAGTAGGTTTAACCTAGTGTTTTTCTATCCTTTCCTTTTTTAGTGCTAACCTCTAGTATTAACTACTGGGTGGTTAGTAGCATTAAGAATATTATTGAGAGGAATAGCTACCCTCTGTGAATAGCGAACAGAGTAAATCCAAAACAGAGGGCAACAGAGCGGACGAGAAGACGTGTAAATATAGTTACTCCTATCTAGGGGTTACCGGAGCCGCCATACCAGGCCTATCCTCAATAGCTCTAGCTTTCTCTACTCCCTGGTTTAGCTGGACTAGGAATGCTCTGAGCGACCTCGGGAACCCCCACCTTAGCGGCATAGCCTTCCTATTCAACTTCTGCCTGATACTGGGCGGCCTCCTACTGGTACTGTACGGGTTAGAGTACCTGAAATGCAGGGCTAAGTATACCTCCTACCTCGTAGTGGTCTCAGCTTTCAGTCTACAGCTCGTCGGGGCGTTCGACGAGACCTACGGGGCGACCCACTTCTACGTGGCCGCTCTCTTCTTCGTCACATTAATCGCAGCTTCCCTAACCTACACGGTTGAGAAGAAGAGCCTAGCAGGACTTGCGGCCTTCGTAACCAGTCTCTCCTCTTGGCTCCTCTATCTCTCGAGATCCGTAAACGTGGGGATAGCAGTACCAGAAATAGTCTCATCCCTATCCACAGTCGCCTGGATAGTAGAGGACTTCTTGAGAAGCCGCGCCAAGACGCGGGCAACCGCTAATAGGACGGCGGTCGCTAAAGCCATAATCCCCGTAGCATAGAACGAGTAGTAAATGGAGTACTCTGACACTAAGCCGGCAATTACGGGGCCAGCCGCGTAGCCCCAACCTATAAACGACTCGAAAAGCCCCATATACGATGCTCTCACCTCCTCGTCCGAGTAGAAAGCTTTCTCCAAGGAGCCCGTGTAGGTCAGGCCTGCCCCAACCCCTACAAACAGGGCTGTCAGGGCTAGGTGTAGGACTTCCCGGCTGTGGGGTACGAGGGATACCAGGCTCAGCGCTATTAAACCCAAGAGGAGCGACTCCCCGCTCCTCACCCCAAGCTTAGGGTATACTAGGAACGTTAACGTCCTAGCCCCTATGAGGGAGAAGAAGCAGAGGGAGGCGTACATCTCGGGTAGCCCGCTGAGTTCTAGGAAGGCCGGGTAAAACACGAATACAGCGCCTTGAACTGTCGCGTAGATTAGACAGCCAGCCCAAGCGTCGGGGATATCCGCTATACCTCTAAGGATGCCTTTAATTGTTTCATTCCCCTCTCCGCTGTCTCCCTTTAACGTTAAGGATGTTAGGGCTGAAGCTAGGCTTAGCGCCGCTAGGACTTGGAACACCAGTCTCTTAGGAGCGGATAAGAGGGGGGATACGGCGAGCGAGGCCGAGAGACCTCCGAGGCTCCAGGAAAACGCGAAACCAGAGGCAGAGCCTCCTTTCTTGGATAGGAGAGACTCGACGGCTGGCCAGAACAGGGCGTAGGCCCCGGTCGATAACATGTTAACTACGGCTAGCTCCGCCACGCTCCTGGAGAGCGAGAACATGAAGTAAGAGGAGCCCATTACGAGTAGGGAGTATGTTATCGCTCTCGGCTCCCTGACCCGAGAGACTAATGGGCCTGCTAAGAGCGCAATTACGGCGTATACGGCTGGCCCTAACCCGCCGACCAACCCTAGTTCGAGGGTGGACGCTCCGAGTTCAAGGGCGAAGACAGAGACTAGAGGCATCTGGATTACCATCATAACCGACGCTACGAAACACAGGGATTTGGATACCAGTATTTCGCCGCGGCTCCCCATTTAGTCA
>CAZFWY010000022.1:14849-21915 GCA_964522715.1 uncultured Thermofilaceae archaeon
GGCGGCGTACACCATCGCGGTTTCGTCCGTACCAGCGTGGCCCCCCTCCTTACCCAGAACCTTCTCCGTCACTCCCCTCTCCCTTGCTAGAGTCCACCAGTCAACTATGGCTACAGCCATACCCCTCTTAACCCACAACTTGTAAGCTGCCCTCTCCAAGGCCTTTACTTGTTCGCGCCCGCCGTGCCCGTTTAATATAATAGCGTACTTGAAACCGTGCATAGCCATACTGGACAGGGTCTCGTAGACCAGCCTCTCCAGAGTATCGGGCTCCACCCTTACGGATCCAGGATAACCGTGGAGGCCCCTAGTAACCCCGTAGTAGATCGTCGGCATTACTAACGCGTCAATGCGCTCGGCTAACTCCCTAGCTATAACTTCGGGTATAATGGCGTCCGTACCCAGCGGTAGGTGCGGCCCGTGGGGCTCGACTGTTCCAACGGGGAGAATAACCGTGTCCACGCCGCGCCTGAGCAGTTCTCTCACTTCGACCCACGTAAGCCTACCTAATTCCCGCAAGGGTATCACAGGGAGAAAGAGCTGCCTGAAGCCCAAAAACCTATCGTTAATACAACTGTAGGAGGAGGGCGGCTACTACTGGTACTGTCAGCTCGTCTAAGACCGACACCCTAGTGAGGCTTTCCACTAATGCTGAGACTGCAGCCACGACTAGGGATACTGTGATGGGTATCCCTGCTACAAGGCAGGAGAGAGCGGACATCACTAACATACCCAGGAAACCCCCGAGGCTCTTAGAGGGGTTGTACGGCAACTTTACCAGGGGTATCGCCTTACCCATTATAGCAGCGGCTGCGTCCCCGAAACTTGACACCATCACGGCGGCGGCAGCTCTTACTGGTTCCATTATAGCCACTATGGCCAATGTACAGGCCCAGAAGTACACAGCACCTGTGAAGTAACCCTTTTCAAGTTCCTCCCTTCTAGCCATCACCTTGAAAGTCTGGCTAGCTATTGGGACGTCGAACTTTAAGCCGAGCCTCAGCTTAGCCTCATGGATAGAGTATATGGCTAGGAAGAAGGCGGCTATCAACGTAGCTATCGGGTTTCCTATCCACACGACGACTGGTATAGCTAGGAAACCAGGTATCATATGTATCAGCTTCCTCTTCACCTCGGCTCTTATCTCACTCAAAACGTTCACCCGAGTGTCCCCACTAGGAAGGCGAGCAAGCCCGAGAGTAGGGGTATCTTGAGGAGGCGGGTAGCCCTCCACCCCCTCTCTAAGGGGTCCCTCCAGACGTAGGCTATAGACGCTATTATAGGTAGGTCTACGCCCAGGAGCGCGAAAACCCCGTACATAACGTCGTAGCCGAGCAGTAGAGGTATGGGGCTCATGAACACTACGCTTAGCAGGATGGCAGAGCCTGCCAAGACGGCTGTCCTAGGCCCCCTCGTAATTGCGACCGTGTTAACACCCGCGAACTTATCCCCCTCGTAGTCCTCCAACCCCTTCAGTATCTCCCTGCCGAGGATTATCAGGAAGGCGTAACCAGCTGGGAAGAAGGAGAGCTCTGGTCGTGGAGCCGCTAACCCGCCGTACAGTACACTCAACGCCGAGAGGGAGGCTATGATAACGTTCCCCCAGAAGCCGCTCTTCTTCAACTCACTAGAGTAGGCGTATAAGACCAGCGCGGCTATAGAGGCTATTAACCCACATAGGGGACTGATCAAGTACCCTACTACTACGCCCAGCCCCGTGGAGACCAGCGAGACTATCAGCGCTGTTCTAGGGCTTATCTGGCCTGAGGGAAGCGGCCTCCAAGGCTTATTTACAAGGTCTATGGCGTGGTCGAAGTAGTCGTTTATGGAATTGCCCCCAGCGGCTACGAGAGCCGAGGCGAGCCCCACCAGCAAAGCAATGACTGGGTCTCTACCCCTACCCAGGAAGTATCCTGTCGCCGAGGCCAAGCCTATAATGACGCAGTTACCAGTCCTGAATAGCCTTAACCAAGCTTTGATAGACGCCATGGTAATACTCCTTAAATAATCCTTTAAGTAAATTTCACATCGACGTCCGACGAAGGCTAGCCCAACAACCTATATATTACCTTCCTCCTGCCCACTACCTCCAGTATCCTGAGGAGTTCGGCCCCTCCTACCACGCCCCTCAGGCGTCCCCAGTCCCCGAGCATCCTAACCCATTCGAGCCTAGAGCCAAGCTTACCTTTGTAGAGAACCCTGGAGGGGCACTTCAAAACGTATACTTCGATCCAGCCGTCCTCCCTGCCCACTACCAGCCACTTACCACCCCTGAACTCGACTCTGCCTTTCTTGAGGCGCCAGAAAGCCGTGTAGTCCCTGCCCCGAGTGAGGGCCTTGACTATCTCCCTCATGTGGTACAGCGAGACCCACGCGTGCACCTCGAAGTAAAGCCCTAAGTCCATTACACGCGTAGCCCTCCAATAATTTACCAAGATACGCTTAAAAATACGTTTACATAATACGCCGAAAATATGCAAGTCTCCTCGGCGTATGAGTTGAGAACCCTACTGGGAAGCCCTCTCTACTTCTCCGGGCATCTATAAACCCCGATGGAGACTTCTTTATGGTCTATTCTTTCGAGTTTCTCAGCCACTCGCCTAGGTAGGAGGTCTCCGACCCATCTCACCCACCTCAGCTTCAACAGGTTTATCAGTCTCAGCGCTAGGAGCACGTCCCTGTAAACGTAGAATATTATCTTCCCTCCCGGCCTGCAAGCCCTCAATAATCTGTCCACCACTTCTTCCAGGTCGTCGGGGTGCACGGTGTAGGGGTCGAAGAATATGAAGTCGTAGGTCTCGACCCCCAAGTCGAAGTCCGCGACGTTACATATTACGAAGTTCTCCGCGTACTCTGGCAGCACGACCTCCCTAGCCTGCTCGATGGATTCCTCTATGAAGTCCACCCCGTAGGGCACCGGTTTGTACCTGCTGCGAGTAACCAGGTGTCTAAGCATCAACCCGTTCTCACAGCCCAGGTCTATCACTTTCCCGTCGTGGTCTATCAGGCTCAGGAAGAGGTTGTAGATCTCCTCGGGGTACTCCTTAAAGCCGTTAGGCCTAAGGATGTCCGATCTGTCATTACCCTTCCAGTACATCTCCCTTAACCGCCTCTTCCTCCTCTCGTAGAACTCCCTCTTAGAGCTCATAGCGCCTTTCTTAGTAAACTGGTCTCTGTAAGTACTTTAACGTTACGCCTTCACAGCAATTTCTTGCAACTTCCGAGAACATTTTGTTATTGTCGTTGTCAAAACTGGAGCTCTAGTTCTCAAGCTGAAGCTCGCACATTGGTTAAAGTTCGAGCTAAGAGTTTATGCCATTAACTAGTCTGGTCTGGTTGGCAAAGTTAGACTGCGGGATTCGGTTAGATTTATGTCCGCGTGTAGGCCTAGTTCGCTCGATGGAGCGGACAGTAGTTATTTCGAGGATAGGAAGGAAGGGGGTAGTAGTAATACCGAAGAGGTTTCGGGAAGCGCTCAATCTGAAGGAGGGGTCATACGTCTCGATAGAGCTGCGTGAGGGGGCCATCCTACTTAAACCCTTCACTGTTAGACGCGTGAAACTAGGAGGTAGAGTTTCTGAGCTAGTCACTGAGTGTAAGAGGGAGGAGCTGGAGCTTGAGAGGTAACAGGTCAGTACCTAATACAAACGCTGTTGCAGAGTACTCGGTCTACGAGCTACTCTCGTAATAGTTAAGAGAGTCCGTGTAGTGAGGTTAACGTCATGTTGAGAGGGGTGTTGTTTAAAGCGCTCCTAAACTTGGCCCTAGAGGTGGTGGGTAGGGGCGGCTACCTGGGAGTGTTCGTGTTGATGGCTCTTGAAAGCGCGTTAATCCCCATACCGAGCGAGATAGTAGTGCCGTTAGCGGGCTTCCTGGCTCAGAGGGGGGAGATGGACTTGCTAGCCGTGACCCTAGCCGCTACTCTGGGCAACCTCGCTGGCTCTATAGGGGCTTACCTCCTCGGGTTGAAGGTTGGGAGGGGCTTCGTAGAGAAGTACGGGCGCTACCTCCTGATATCTAGGGAACATCTCTCCCTGGCCGACAGACTGTTCGAGGAGCACGGCTCGAAGATAATACTGGCGGGGAGGATGATGCCAGCCGTTAGGACGGTTATATCCCTGCCAGCCGGAGTCGCAGGGATGAACCTCCTAAAGTTCGTAGTCTACACGTTCCTGGGGAGCATACCCTGGAACCTAGCCTTGGCCTACGCTGGCTACGTACTCGGGGAGAACTGGGTCATAGTGGAGGAGTACATGGCGTACTTAGACGCACTGATAATCGCTGCTGCCGTGATGAGTGCAGTCTATCTTTTATTAAGAGTTAAGCATAGTCCTCAAGAAACATGATCTTACATTCTCTTCTAAGACTATCTAATACCCTTATCATTTCATGCTCTTTCTTCCTAAAAAGGGCTGGTACTCCCAGTACCTTAGCAATAGCTAAGACATATGCATCCGTAAGGGCTAATTTGTACTTGAGCTTAATTACGCCGGCTTCAATGTCTATTTCTAAGCTTCTTATCACTTCGATGCGAGGATTATAATATAGCCACTCTACAAGGCTCTTAGCTTTAAATAAGGGCTTTTCTGCACCTATAGCCCTAAAGAGCCTAGCAGCGATGTAGAAAGTTTCAGCTAAGACTACGTGTGGTACGTAGACTTTTAACTTACCTTTCATGAGAGAGTCAAAAACGGCTTTAGCTAATTCATGATACCTCCCTTTTCTGTCAATGTATTCTATTATAACGCTCGTATCCAGAGCTACTTTATTCAATTCCTAAATCCCTCAGAAGTCTCTCGGCTTTATCAGACGTGGACTTAGCCTCCTTAAGCAATTTTTCAATAATTTCCTCACCCGCCTCAATAAATATGTGAGGAGGCGGAGGGGATATAGGCTCTAGTATTATTCTGTCCTCTTCGAGTCTAACGGATAAGACATCCCCTTTCTTAAGACCGAGCTTCTCACGTATCTCCTTAGGAATGACTACTTGGCCTTTGCTTGAAAGCTTAATTTTCCACACGAATTAAGTAAGAATGCAGTCTTACATAAATCTTACCATAATAATTACCGTCATCCTTAAGATTATGCCTCCAGAGATATGGTGGGTGAGGATATGAACGGAGTTTTCGACCCAGTAGCCTTCCTCTTCTGGTTACTGCTCTTCGTCACCATACTGTGGCCTCACCTACAGTACAGGAACCTGAAGGCGGCTAGGCTCTCCGTTATCAGGCTGATAGAGAAGCGGTATAAGTGCCGAGTAGTGACGATGATACACAGGCAGGAGAGAGTAGGCATATTCAACATCCCCTTCTACAGGTTCATAGACATAGAGGATAGCGAGGCCGTGGTCAGGGCCATAAGGTCTACGCCTCCTGACACCCCGATAATGTTGATACTACATACCCCAGGGGGACTAGTGCTGGCGGCTAGCCAGATAGCCTTCGCACTCAAGAGACATCCGGCCAAGAAGATAGTCGTGATACCCCACTACGCGATGTCCGGCGGTACACTGATAGCACTGGCGGCGGACGAGATATGGATGGACCCCAACGCAGTCCTAGGGCCCCTAGACCCCCAGTTGACCGCTAAGCCTGGAATAGCAGTCCCCGCGCCTAGTGTCCTGAGGGTGGTGAGGGAGAAAGGTGTGGAGAAAGTTTCAGACGAGACTTTGATGCTGGCCGACATGGCCGAGAAAGCCATCAGGCAGATGAAGGGGATAGTCATCGAGTTGTTAGAGGATAAGATGGGCAGGGATAAGGCCGAGAAGATAGCCGAGGAACTCGTGTCGGGCAAGTACACCCACGACTACCCCATAACAGTGGACGAGGCCGTCGAGATGGGTCTACCAGTAAAGCCGAAGATACCCGTAGAAGTCTACGAGTTAATGGACCTATACCCACAAGCCCACATCCAGAGGCCCGGAGTAGAGTACATACCATACCCCTACGCCCCGCCCTACCCACACCCACAGCCAGCCCGCAGACAAACCACCGGTTAAAGCTATACTCAATTCCCCCCTCCAAGTGTTTCTTTACATTCTTAGAAACCTTTCAGAAACTAGAGACGGACTTGCCGAGTTTCTTCATCAAGCCCCCTTTAACTACTTAGCGGCGGCTAGAGACCAGCTATATCTGAGGCTCATCTTCCTTCTCGTGGCTCTCCATAACTGCCGCCGTGACGCTGGGCAAATCCTCTGTACCCTCCCTAATCTCGTCTATACGTCTCCTAATTTCGTCTGCTCTTTCATCGAGGTCCAAGTTCGCTTTTACTCTAACCACCATAGCATCTACCTCTCAGTGTAGGTTTAACACCTACCTAATAAGTTCGCCGTAGACTTCGATGCGCAGTAGCCGTTTATAAGCGCTCTTTAAAGACCTAGAACGTAACTGACGATTTCCTCTAAGATTAAGGTGTAGTATAGTATGCCTAAGTAGTAGCCCGCCACGAACAGCAGGAAGAAGGCAAAATCTCAGCATACCTACCGGCAAGTATTACTCAGAGGCTCCTTAAAGAATCCCTATCTAGGGGGACGAGAAGTCAGGGATCTACACAACTATGGGTATCCCGGCTTTCATCCTTAGCCTGTCCATCTCCCCCACGCTGACACCGGCCAGCTTAGCCGCAGTCCTCAGATCCCCCGTCTCAACCAGGAATTTTAACGCCGCCCTAACCCGCTCCTCCTGTCTCTCTATGAAATCCCAGTCAGCGTTCTCACGCCTAATTCTCCTAGCCTCCTCATCTTCCTCGGCCCATTTGCGCAGCAACTTTTCGACTTCTCTCTCGTCTAGTACTAGTCCCACCCTTGCAGCCGCTCTAACCAGTTCTCTGGCGTCCCTCCAAGGCATCTCTAAGCCTCCTCCTCGAAAACACTATGCCAGTATCCCTAGTATACATGTCAGCAACCTCTAATAGTCTTTCTTTCCCGTAAATGCGGAGCAGCACATCCACAGCATCCATAATCCTCGAACTTCCTAGATCGTAGGGAAAGTCTCTCAAAACCTCGACGAGCCTTCTAACCCCTCGGCTGACAAGCTCCGATAAACGCTTAGGAGCCTTATTGTCCGTT
>CAZFWY010000023.1:0-17360 GCA_964522715.1 uncultured Thermofilaceae archaeon
GAGATGGAAATAATGAGGCTGATAAGCGAAATAGAGAGATACCTTAGACTGTACAGGGCGACTAGGGACAAAGCTCTCAACACAACGTTAAGCGAGTTTAAGTCCGTACTTGCAAGGCACGGCGAGCATGGGGTCGACATTAAAAGGCTAGAGGAAAGAGTCAAGTCCCTAATAGAGCTGGTCTTTATAGAACCTGTAAGCCTAGACCCCTACGGCATAATTGCCAAGCTCAAGCACCTGTTACGGTCTTCCGAGAAGACCTTGAGAGACGAGGTTAGCCGCATGCTACCCCCAGCGACCGAGGTAGAGGTGGAGAATCTCCTCAACCTTGTGAGCGCCACGCAGGTTTTAAATATGATATACAAAACAGTTGACCACATCTATAGGATAGGGCGCAAGTTTAGGAGTTACTGGATACTTATGCAGCTAAGCGCGTTACTACCCTTCATAACTGAGGAAGTCCGAGCATTAGAGGGAGCTATAGACGCGTTTACGAAAGGACTACCTATAGGGGATTCCGTCGGGGCCATAGTAGCAGCTAAATTGCTGTACGATCATGGAGCGACGGAGAAAGTGCTTGAACCCGTAGAGAACACTGTCGTAGGTGAGCTCAGTCTAGACGGGCGCGAAGTAGTTATAGTAAAAGCGAAGGGGCCTGGAGGGACTACCGGGAGGCTAGATGATGCTATCAGGTGGGTCTTCGACAGGTATAGAGGCGATATAAATGCCATCATAACTGTGGACGCGGCGTTAAAACTTGAGAGTGAGGAGAGCGGAGCTATAAGCGAGGGGTTCGGTGTAGCTATGGGCGGTATAGGGGTAGAGAGGTTTAACATAGAGAAGCTGGCGACGGAGTACGGGGTGCCCTTATACGCGGTACTAGTGAAAATGTCGGAGGAGGAAGCCCTATCCGTTATAGATGAAAAACTCTTTAACTCGGCCGAAAAGGCGGTAGATATAGTTAAGCGCATAATTACCGAGCGCATAGCCCCCGGAGGTAGGGTATTAGTCGTAGGGGTTGGAAACACGATAGGAGTTACGCCGTGAGGCGGTTTTATGAGCGAAGAGTTTCTCTCTGAGATGAGGAGGAAGTGGGTACCAATATACATACTCGCGTTGCTTTCAATAGTTTTCATAACGGCTCACTTAATACTCAACTACATTCACACTAAGAACTCCATGTACATTAATTGGCTAATACCGCTCCTCTTCTTAGCGATGTACATCTTGTTTTCCTTTTCACGCCTCCTCAAGATGAAAATATCCGTATACACCTATTACAGAGTGATTAGATGCACGAAATGCGGCTACGAGGAAGTAGGGAAAACCGAGGGGAAAACCTACCTGTTCTCCAGGGAGGGTAAATGCCCCAAGTGCTCCGGGGACATGGTAGTAGTGAAAGTATACAAGAAGAAAACACTTAAAGGCATCACTAAGTGAAATGGGGCTAGGTGAGCTGAAACCATGGCTTACGTACCTAAAGTACTAGTACTGGGGCGCTGCGTACGATGCGGCAAGAAACTATACAAGAGCGATGTCACTTACTACTGTCCTGAATGCGGGGTCTTCTACTGCGAAATATGTAGGGCTAAGCTCTTCGATAAATGTGGTATATGTAGGGAAAAACTGGAAATTTATTAAGAGTTTCCACCGACTTGCCTTACGGATAATATGAAGTTTTTCAACTTCAAGCCCGTGCTCGCCGGTTACTGGCTATCTACATACCTCTTAGAGATTATCCTTTCGAGTTCTGGGGACACAGTAGAAGCCAGTTTAGATTTGGGCCTTACCTTTAGACACTACGTGTTGAGGAGCAAGCGTTCCGTGAAGTTACTCGTAATTTCCGAGGGTATCTATATAGACTTAGAGAGGCTCAGGCGAATAGTAAAAGGAAGGGAAACAGTGTACTACTCACCTGAGGGGGCTTCGTGGAGCCCTATAGCGGTTTTCCACAGAGGCAAGTATTACCGGTTAAGGGCTGTAGGCGCGTATGAAGCCCCTACATTAGAGATCAGTGGTATACATATGCATAACATCAAGCACACCACGCCTTGGCGTGACGCCGAGCGTAAAGTGTCACTTTTAAGAGTGGGGAGGGGCGATAGGTTGCTAGAGATAGGAACGGGTTTAGGATATACAGCTATACACTCTGCTAGGAGGGGCGCCGACGTATTGTCGATAGAGAAAGATGAGGTTGTTCTTAAGATAGCGTCTTATAACCCGTGGAGCAGAGAATTATCTAGCCGAAATATCAAGATAATACTAGGAGACGCGAGTATAGTAGTGAGGGACTTACCTGGCGAGGCCTTCGATAAAGTACTGCACGACCCCCCTAGATTTGCCTTAGCGGGAGAACTATACTCACGAGATTTCTATGCAGAGCTTTTCAGAGTGTTGCGGCGAGGTGGGTACTTATTCCACTACACGGGCGCGCCCAAGAGCAGGAGGGGAGTTAATTTACAGAAAGGCGTCGTAAGAAGGCTCCGCGAGGTTGGATTCACGGTAACACGGGTAATTAGAGAATACGGGGTATTGGCACGCAAGCTCTAGACTCCGCGCCAGGGGGACGGTTTGGGAACTGCTATTTCTAAAAGGAATATACGCTTCCAACCAGCCTTCTCTAGCATCTTAGAGATTTTGGCTAGGAGGCCTGGGTAAAATGTCGCTAGTACCACATATTCCACTTTGAGAGATCTTCTGGAGAAGTATACCCTGCATAGTATCGGTATCCTTCTGTGGTAGCATAGGTAGTCTCTATGGTATATACCGCTTGTAGGTATGTCTACGCCAGCTATTATGTCGTCTAGCAGCGAGAAATAGTACTTGTACCTCTGCGTGGAGTAGTTCTCCGAGAATTTAACGCCCGCTAGGCCTAGATCTATTCCTACAACGTCCGCGTCTCTAGAGACCCTGAAAACAGCGACGCCGCGCAAACTGCGCCTGACGTTCATGTCGACACCACGGCTTATCTAAATCTCATTGCCCACGCACTAAAATATATGACGCGTTTTATATAAGCGCCTCGATGATGAAAGAACGTCTTCCTACGTATGTTGAGTGTCTATTACATAAGGGTATTAACGTTGAAGCACAGGGGTATTTTCTAACTCGGCTAGTTTTCGCTTGTTTATTTAGCGCTGCCTTCCTCCTAACTGGGAGGGAACGTGGTTAAGAGCCTAGGTTCAATTCGAGGCAGGAAGTTTTTCGAGAAGCTACTTGGAGGTAAGGTTTACGCGACTAACGGCTCAGTGGTCGGGGTTATAAAGAAGATAGTGCTGGGGAAGAAGAAGCAGGAGGCCAGAGAAGTGTTTATAGATGTCGATGGAAAGCTGGTCAAAGTAAAACCTACCCGCCTCTACATAATTGACAACAAAATAGTGTGGAAAGATGGGGATAAGATTTCCGCTATTTCGAGGAGGATAGATGGCCTGTTAAACGAGATGATAGGTATAATTAAGGAGCTTAGAGAGCTACGTGAGTTGAGGTATAGGGTAGACGTGGATTTCGTGCAGGGCAGGATAAGCGAGGAGAAATACCTGGAGACCAGGCAGGAGATTCTGAAGAAGCACGAGAGGCTCCTAGAGGAGCTGGGGAGGCTCCTGTCTGCGGTATTAGGGGGCAAGATATCGCTCAGCGTGAAGTTCTCGGACGAGGATTACGCTATGGCGCTGAGGGAGAAGAGGCAACGTATAAGCTACGTACTAGAGTCGCTTAGAGCTGAACTCGGAGATGAATACTCCTTCGAAGAGTTTCTAAACAAGTTCAAGGACTAGGGGAGCCAGGCTGTTAGTGGGAAGTTAACTTTCTTCATAAGCTCATAGAGTAACTCGACGGGGAGCCCGACTACATTATAGTATGATCCCATTATGGCTTCTACCAGTATAGCTCCCCTACCTTGAATAGCGTACGCCCCAGCCTTACCCCTCCATTCCCCAGTTCTGACGTAGGATAACAGCTCTTCGTATGTGTAGTCCTTCATTTTCACATGAGTGACGGCGTAGTCCAGTGCTAGCGCTCTCTCAGGCACGTTAATCACAACCACACCCGTAATAACGACATGCCACCGACCTCTGAGAAGTTCTAAGTACTTTATAGCCTCGCGCGCCGACCTGGCCTTCCCTAGTAACTTCTCATCTACATGTACCACCGTATCAGCGGCTATCACGCAAATCTTCTTCGGTGGGTTCATGTCGAATACGCTGAGGGCTTTGGTGAGCGCGGCAAGCACGGCGTGACGAGCTGCGCTTTTAAAATTCCCGTTTCTAGGCATGGGTAATTCGAAGAGAGGTTCTACGGCGATTATACTCCCCCTCAGGAACTTCCTCAATAATTCCCTTCTAGCTTCAGACTTAGACGCTAGGACGACCGGGGTCCTCATGGCCCAGCACTTTATGGAACGTGTTTTTCCTACATATAGGGCAGAAAACGTATACCTCGCCCATGTCGTAAAGGTTGAACCCTACCTCTAGCTCTTTCTTAGAGCCGCACTCCTTACACTCTAAAATCCACTTAGTACCCTCCTCAGCACTCATAAGCGCTACAACCCACTTTAGGGCATAGTTTTCCGTTTTTAAAGATGTCTCTAAGATTACAGGAGGCTCGGTGGCTGCTCGCGTTGTCATCAATCCTTGCGAGAGTTTCTCCTCATCGCCTAAGTAAATCTCTGAACGGTAAGATATTTTTCTACTGTTCCTCTCCTTTAACCCCCCCTAACATTTTGAGTGTAAACACGGATATGGGGCAGGCGATGTTACACGCCAAACATTTATTACACAAGTCCTCATTCACTACGGCGTATTTGTCTACTTTGACCGCGCCTGTAGGACATTTAAGTTGACAGGCACCGCATGCCACGCAGTACACAGCTCTTACGGTAAAAGCTATCGCCTTTCTCTCGCTAACACTTCCTTCGAAGACTATAGCGCTTTTCTCGACGCGTACCTTATCTACACCTATTATCGGGCTAAGGGCCTTTACTCTATCTTCTAAGTCCTCCACTGCTTTAAATCCCCTGACAATTACTCCGCTTTCTTTCCTCGAGACTTCGGGTAGAGGTGGGCGGAGGTCTTCATACCTCGTATCTACGCCAGCCTTCTCGGCGTACCTCTTGACATCACCGGGCAGGTTAACCCATCTCCATAACCCGTAGCGAACCCAATCACCAGGGTAGCCCTGCCTCTCGGCGTAGTCTTTGAGATAAGCTTCCCACATACTCCACAAGTCCGGGTAACACGTGCGGACGACTTCGAACTCTCCCATCTCACTCGAGGGGCAGAGCCAGCAACCCAGCCTGTCGAAACCCATGTAGTACAAGGGGTTTACCCAGAGCTTTTCTTTCATTATGTAGAGCCACACGTCTAAAGCTGTCCAGTCCTGTATAGGGCTAGCCGCCAAGACGTTGGGTATCCATACGTTCCTCCAAACTCTCGGAGAGGAAGCCCTAGCGGCCGACTCGTATTTCCTCTGGCCTACTAGCGACAGAGCGCCTTTAGGGAACTCCCTCTTCACAGCTCTAGCTATAGGGGTTAGCTTAGCGACTTTACAACACCACCTGTAATCCCTGGCCGGAGGACCCATAACTTTGACCCCCCTCCAGAAGGCATCGCCAGCGTCAGCTACAATCAGTTTTACACCTTCACGCTCGGCGAACTCTCTAACGTACTCTACGGTTCCGGGTAGTTCTATCCCGGTATCGTTGAAAAGTATGGGGGGCTTCACACCTAAGGCCTTCTCCGCCAGCTTATAGGTGACAAGGCTGTCCTTACCCCCGGAGAACGAGACGAAGATCGGCAGTTTCTTCTCTCTGACGAGTTCTCGTATAAACGAGATAGCTTCCTCCTCTAGTCTCTTAAGTCTCTCCTCATTGGCTAACACTACGTCCATCCAAGTTGGGCGTCCATGTAGGCGGAGGAATCGACGGGCACGCCAAGCCTTTAGAACTCTCAGCCTCCTCCCACGTACAACTTTCGCAACACCCTGCATAAACCCGCTCTTGAGCTGAAGAGCCACGAGCCTGCCCTTCTCCCAGGCAAGTTCTCCCTCTACTATCCTATCTCTCTTTACCTCGTAGTTACGGGTTATCTTGGGCAGGTCGATAACAGCGTAGGGAGCTAGCTTTTCCTCGACTATTAACGCTACACCAGCGTATAGGGGTTTAAACACCCATTTTCTCTCCACTACTTCATAGTACAGGTGGCCTGTGACTTGTCCGTCAAATATAACCTCATCAGCAGCATCTGGATACTGGACTTTGTTCATTAATACGAGCTTACTTCGGGGGAGGAAAGTCTCGACAGAAGTTCTATCTAGAAAGTACTCTTCTAAGGCTTTCCTTAGCCTAACTAAATCCCCCGTCAAAGCGGGCCTCGCATCCCCCGGCGGGGTAACGCGGACAGGAATACAATCCCCCTTACATAAGCCGCAAGTCTTAGTCAGTAGAGGAACGTTACACCTAGGACACCAGTAAAGCCTAGCAGATATAGCCTTCAAACGAGCCACTATACGCGCAGAACGGGTCTGACTCACAAGGAGCCCCTCCTCACACTTCAGCGCGCGAAACCTCTCGTCATCCCCAGTAGTATAGTAACACGCAACTTATAAGCGCTAGTCAACAGAAGGAAAGCGCACACGTTTAAATACAACCACTTAATCCATCTTAACGGAGCCCCGGTCGTCTAGCCAGGTCAACCATGCGGGTCTAAAGGATGGCGGCCTTTCGAGCCGCAGAGCAGCGCGCATATGTGCGTGCTGCGCAGATAACCCGGGTTCGAATCCCGGCCGGGGCACTAACTCTTACTATTTAATAGATTTTTATGGCTGGAAATCAAGTAAAAACTAAGTGAAGTTACAGGTTTGGGTCGCCCTTGCCGGGTAATCCTCACAGCTCGGCCCACTGAAGGGAGATCATCCCCATTGGTAATTGCGAGACAGGGGTTTAATTTCTTTCGTGTTTTTTCAAGCGTTACAATTATTATTTCTCTTTCCTGCTGATATTACAGGTGTAATATGTGGATATGATTACAGTACTACGCATGGGGCTTAAGGGGGTAAAAGCTGTAGGTCAAAAGTTTACCGTTACTTTCTGGATAGTGTGGGTAGCCCTATTCCTTATCATAGTTAGATTGCTCAGTAGCAGAAAAAAGAAGAAGAAAATCATACTATCTGCACGTAAGATATTTTAATTTATGTCCATGTTATTATTTACGTTTATTTATATTCATGTGTATCTATGCAATTCTTCTAAATTGAGTTTCAGCCTCTTAGCGCGAGATATTTAAGGTTCTTTGAGTAAGAAAAGCGGGTATTTAATGAGGGGGAGAGATAACTTGATGACAGAAAAGTACAAGGGATTAAGTGCGGCAGAATTCTTCTATAAAAACAGAGAAATAGCTGGTTTTTCCAACCCAACTAGGGCTTTATATCAAACTGTCAGGGAATTAGTGGAGAATGCGCTCGACGCGACGGAGACTCACGGGATATTGCCCACGATTAAAGTGATGATTAAGCCGCTGGACGGGAAAGTAATGGTCAAGGTGGAGGATAACGGCATAGGTATACCCCCCGAGGAGATACCGAACGTCTTCGGGAGGGTTTTCTACGGGTCTAAGTACCAACTAAGACAGACGAGAGGGGTTTTCGGGCTAGGCGTTAAAATGGCTGTCTTATATGCTCAAATAACTACGGGTAAGCCGATCAGGGTTGTTAGCTCAATGCAAAACTCAGAGTTCGAATATGAGTACGAGGTACAAATAGACATACAGCACAATACGCCCGTTATCCTAAGCCTAAAAGTCCGGAAGAAGCGTAAAGGGCACGGGACTCTCGTTGAGCTTATAACCGAGGGTAACTGGTTCTTAGCGCGCAGGAAGATCGAAAGTTACCTTAGGAGGACTGCCATGATAGCCCCCTACGCAACGATACTCTTCGAGGGGCCGAATGGCAGCCTTGAAATTAAACGCGCCTCTAGAAAGCTCCCACCGCCGCCCCAAGTGGGCAAGTATCATCCTAAAGGCGTTGACATAGAGCTACTCAAAATCATGATCAGGAATTCGAGTAAGAAGACGACGCTCGTCGAGTTCCTAATGGAGAATTTCGACGGTGTGGGCAAGATTACAGCGACGAAGTTCTGCGAGTGGGCTGGCTTCTCTCCAGATACTAAGCTGGGCAAGTTAACAATGGAGGATTTAGAAGTGCTGGCTAGGAAGATGAAGGAGTACAATAAGTGGAGGAGGCCTAAACCAATAACCCTATCCCCGGTAAGCGCAGAACTCCTAGAAAAGGGCATTAGACATGTGCTCAACCCCGAATTCGCTACAGCTATTACTAGGCCGCCCTCGTCATACGGGGGCAACCCGTTCATAGTGGAGGTTGCTTTAGCGTACGGGGGAGAGATACCACCTTCAAACACGCCGATACTCTACCGCTTCGCCAACAGGATACCACTACTTTACGACGAAGGGGCAGACGTGGTGAGGAAGGTAGTAGATTCTATAGACTGGAGCATTTACAAAGTTAAGTTCCCAGCCCCCATAGCGATTCTAACACACGTGTGCTCGACTAAAATACCCTTTAAAGGTGTGGGTAAAGAGGCGGTTGCGGATGTTCCTGAAATAGAGAAAGAACTCACGACTGCCATCAGGGAGGCTGGCAGGAGGCTGAGACTTTACCTCTCCAAAGTAGAGAAGATGTACGCTATTAAGAGGAGGAAAGTCACTATAGAGAAGTATATAGGAGAAGTAGCTAGAGCGCTCGCGTATATTGATGACTCTAGCGAGAAGGTGATCATGGCGAAGCTACGAGAACTTCTAAAGAAAGACATAGAGAGACGAGGGGTAGCCTATGCCGAGGAGGAGCAGTAAGAGTAAAAGGCAGAGAAAAGTGAAAAAGGTCTACAGAGCTCCCAGCGAGGAAGAGGTGCTCAAGATACTCGAAGACTTCGGACGCCAAATAATTCAACAGATATTTGAAGGCAAAAGCCCGGTTATCGAGATACCCGTTAGAAGCCTCTCGAACACAATTTGGGATAGGAAGAGGAAAATCCTGCTCCTAGGCCCGAGGAAGGCTCAGAGAGAGTTCTTTGACATAGGGGAGTCTAAACGTTTCATGCAGACGGTATTAATGCTCTCAATAATAATAAGGGCGCGCCGCGAGGGGGATTATCCAACCATAAGGGACCTTTACTACACGGGGAAGCACACTATATACTACGTAGATGAGAGGGGTAGGAGGAGGAGCGAGGAAACGTGGAACGACCAGCGCGAGTCTAACGCGGTTATCCAGGACATAGAGGTAGCTACAGGGCTCCTCAGGGAGCACATGGGTCTCATGCACGACGCCAAAGGTAAGGTCGTGGGCAACATCATCATAAGGTCGAAGGGCTATGACATAGACTTATCCCGTATGGGAAGCGGCGCCTACGCAATACCGCCCAACGTTGACAAGTTAGAGATAAGGCGGGTGGACGCGGACTACGTGCTGGTCATAGAGAAGGACGCTATCTTCGAGCGGTTAAATGAGGAGGAATTCTGGCGGAAACACAACTGTATTTTAATTACTGGCAAGGGGCAGCCGGATAGGAGTACTAGGAGGATCGTCAGGAGGCTCTGGGAGGAGTTCGGCCTCCCTGTATACGTGTTGACCGACGCCGATAGTTACGGCTTCTATATTTACAGCGTGTATAAGAGCGGGTCTATATCGCTAAGCTATGAAAGCGAGCGTCTTGCCACGCCTGAAGCGCGTTTCCTAGGCGTGACGGTCACCGACATCGACGAGTACAAGATACCTAGGAACTACATAATTAAGGCTACAGAGCGAGACATCAAGCGAGCGCAGGAACTCATGAGGTACCCGTGGTTCAAAGAATCTAAGGAGTGGATGAGGCAGCTGAAACTCTTCGTAGAGCGTAAAGAGAAGGTTGAGATAGAGGCCCTCAGCGGGCACGGCTTCAAGTTCCTAACGCATCAGTACATACCTGAGAAGATAAGGCAGAGAAAGTGGATAATCTAGCCCCCTCCTTTAGCTCTCAGGATGTACCTATCTAATCCTTTGAAGAGGTACAAGTTTTGTACCCAACGCCGCCTGAAGTAGGCGTATTTCTCTTTTGTGTTGCTCATGTTAACTATCTCGTATACCTTGGCGGTTTTACCCGGCGCGTAGCCTAAAACTCTCCCTATTCTCTGTATCATTTGCCTAGCTTCTCCCGTACCCTCGTATATTACTGCTACTTCGGCGTCTGGGACTGTTATGCCTTCGTCGAGAACTGTAGTCGTAACCATGATGATGTTTCGCTGCCTCTGGAATTCTCTGAAAGCTAGTTGTCTCTTAATTGGCGGAGTTTCGCCAGTTATAAGTAGTACTGGGAATCCTTCTTTATCCAATCTTTCATGGATCTTCTTTGCTGTGCTGAGATATTGAGTAAATACTATGACCTTAGCGTCTTTATGTCTCCTTAATATTTCTATTAGTTTCTGCATTTTCTCCTCGTCGTCCTCAACAAATATCACTTCATAGATTTCTATAGGTGCAACCACCTTGTGTTCTAGCAGTTCTTTATACCCCATGTTAAAGAGCAGTTCCCCACAAAGGGCGAAAAGAAGTTCTTCATTCCCATCTCTCCGTTTAGGTGTGGCGCTTAGGGCCATCCTGTAAAGAGAGTCTATTTTTAAAGCGACTTCTTTAAATGTAGATGCTGGTACGTGGTGTGCCTCATCGAATACTGCTAACTCGAAAAGCCCTCTAAGTTTCTCCGCGTATTTTACACCGCTGTTATAGATCGCGACGGTTATCTCCCTCAGTCTGCACTCCCCTCCTCCTAGCACGCCTATCCTGCTCCTGGGAACTCCCAAGTACTTCTCGAAGTAGTCTCTCCAGGTTTCAAGCAGCTCTCTAGTCGGCACGAAAATTATGGTCGGTTTTCTCAAGGTTTCTATTGCCTTTAAAGCGATAAACGACTTGCCTCCCCTGGTGAATATGGCTATAGTCCCTCTCTTCTTTACCATCCACCTCCTGAAAGCCTCTTCTTGATAAGGTAACAGTGTGAAGTTGGGCTTTAAATCTAACTTAATATCGGGTAATACATTTATATTAACTACGATTCTAAACCCTAACCTACTTAGGGTATCGGTTATTCTTTCTATCAAGCCTACTGGCGCGCTGAAGAGCAACCCCTTATCGAGTATCCTATACGTCTTTATCTTACGCTCGACAATCTCCGTACCTTCGAAAGTGCCGTCAGGGCTTAGGATAGCCTTCTCTATCTTGTAGATAAGTGTGCAGGACGAGGATAGAGTCTTAATGACTTGATAGTCGCGTACGTTGAAGCGTACTAAGAGACGGCCATCCTTTCTCTCAATAGTAGCCGTTAAAGCCCTTTCCAGGTCTCCATCCAGGGATAAGCCGTATCCTGACAGTAATTCACGTATCTTGGGCAAATACACAACGCTTCTTAAGCGCAATACCTTGCCCTTCCAGTACCCGTACGCCGTAAGGGAGCTAATAAGTTCGTCCTCAGGTTTAGAACTGAAGACTATCGACAGCGGTTCGAGGTTTAAAGTGGCCCTACGGGTTTCCTTTACTAGAGCTATCACGGCATCTTCGTCTACCTGCGCGTACTTGCTAAGTTCGGAAAGCGTCTCCTTGAGCCTTCCCTCCCTGGCTAGTCTTACTACTTTCGCTGGGGAGATTATCCAGAGCTTCCGTTCAGGGTCGTACGTTGCGACTTCCTTAACTACCTTAAGAAAAGACTCGAAATCCTCTTTTTTTAGGTACCCCCTTCTCACTATCATGTTTGTCAGTTTTTGTGACCGCCTATCATCCCCTCTCGAGGTCAACGTTCACCTCCCTGCATCATCCACCTATCTCTCCTACGCTTCAACATAAAAACCTAAGTGCTACTAACGGTTATAATAGACCTTCGTCTCTGTGCTATGAGGGAAGCTATGAGGGAAGCCACGCTCAGCGACGTCTTAGGAATCGTATTAAGAGAGGTCAGAGTAGCTAGGAAGCTCAACCACAGGAGGATCGTGGTGTTTACAGGAGATGACGACGATAAGTTAGTGGAGGGAGCTGCTGGAGTAGTACGCGCCTTTGTCGAGAGGTACGGCTTAAGAGAGCCAGCCTTATACGCCTACAACGCGTTCTACGAGGACGGCGAGTATAGGCGCAAGGTGTTTAAAGATAGGTGTGATGAGGTAGGTGAGATAGAGTACCTCCCTTACCACGAAGGCTACAGGGTTCTTGGGCGTACGTTCGATATAGCGGTCATGGACTTGATAAACAACTTAGAGCCTAACGACCTGGGACGCTTGATGGGGGTCGTGCAGGGCGGTGGCCTCTACGTATTCCTCCTCCCAAGCTTCGCCTCTATGAAGAAGATAATAACAAGGTTTCAAAGCACGCTAATAACTCCCCAGTATGGCCTGGAGGACGTTCGCCACATATTCGCCAAGCGTTTTGTGAGGAAGCTCATGGAACATAGGGGTATACTAATCTACGACGTAGACAGAGGGCTAATAATTAAGGAGTACGAGGAGACGCCTGAGGAGAGTATCGCGAGGAAGGCTATTAGAATTCCGCGGAGAACGAAGCTACCTAAAATATCTTACGTAATGGCCAGGACGCAAGACCAGATAGAAGTTCTGAAATTACTCGAGTCCCTGTACGAGAAGCCTGTGGAGGGCGAGAAAAAAGTCATAGTAATTACGGCGGATAGAGGGCGCGGCAAGTCGTCAGTACTAGGTTTAGGGCTGGCTGGCTTAGCGCATAAACTGAGGAGAGTGAGGGGTAAATGTAGGGTATTAGTTACAGCGCCCAGTGCGGGTAACGTTCAGGAGCTCTTCAAATTCGCTAGGCGGGCTTTAGAGGGGCTACGCTACGAGGTTGAGGTGGAGGAAGAAAACGGAGCGGTAACGCGGATTAAGACTCGCGGGATAGAGGTGGAGTATGCGCAACCCCTCGACGCGTTAAGGAGGAGGGGGGAGATATTAGCAGTAGATGAGGCCGCATCGCTACACGTTCCAATGCTCTTCAGGTTATTAGAGCGCTTCGACAGGGTAATCTTCTCATCAACAATCCATGGGTATGAGGGTGCTGGGAGGGGCTTCTCGGTTAGGTTCTTAGGGCGGCTCAGAGAGATGGAGAACGTAAAGCTCCTAGAATATGAGATGGAGGAACCAATAAGGTATAGCGGTAACGACCCCGTAGAGGCCTGGGCTTTCGACACCCTATTACTAGACGCTGAACCCGCCGCCCTAACAGCCGAGGACTACAAGGCAATTGAGAACATGGAGGTCGAGTACTACGTGCCAGATCCCGAGGTCTTCTTCTTAGAGCGCGAGGACGAGCTTAGGCAGTTCATCGGGATATACATCATGGCGCATTACAGGAACAACCCCAACGACTTGGGGATGATGATGGACGCTCCTCACCACACGGTGAGGGCGGTCAGACTTAAGACAGGCAAGCTCGTAGTTTCGCTAGAATTAGCTGAGGAGGGCCCCCTCGACCTTGAACTAGCCTTAGAGTCCGCTAAGGGTACGTGGATTATGGGGAACATAATTCCTGACCGCATAATTAAGCATTACAAGTTAGTAGACTTCGGCCAGTTCGCTGGGTGGAGGATAGTCCGCATAGCGACGCACCCAGCGGTTATGAGGAGAGGGTTGGGCTCTAAAGCGCTAGAATTCATAGAGGAGGAGGCGAGGAGTAGGGGCTATGACTGGGTAGGCGCTGGATTCGGAGCCACCTACGAGTTGTTGAAGTTCTGGCTTAAAAACGGCTTCATACCAGTCCATATGAGCCCGGAGAGAAACCCTGTCAGCGGGGAGTACACAGTATTGGTAATCAAACCCCTGCGTGATGAGGTGGCGAAATACGTAGATATAATCGCTTGGGAGTTCAAAAAGAAGTTCATAGACTCGCTGGTAGACCCCTACTTCGACTTGGAGTCCGACATAGCACTCTTAATCTTAGAGAGCACTCCTAGGAGGAAGATCGCCCCCAGGCTTTCGATATTCCAGGTCGGGCGCCTAGTGTCATACGCCTGGGGGGAGGTTACCCTTGAAAACTGTACAGACTGCGTTAAAGAAGTGGTGAGAACCTACTTCCTCGATGCTGGCGCTGCGGACTTAGAGTTATCGAGGGAGCACAAGCTCTTATTAGTAGCTCGCGTGCTTCAATCAAAGACCTGGAGGATGGTGTGTAACGAGTTGGGGATAATACCTCCCGAAGCCATGAAGAAGGTTAGGGAGGCTACCAGAGTTATCTCCCAATATTTCCTAGACGTGAAGTCAGAGAGCGACGCTGAGAAGTACCTGTACCTACGCTTAACAGCCCGTCACCGCCCACGCAGACTAAGAAGGTCTTAAGTCTTTATACACTTTATAGTGGGTGGCTAGGCTAATACATAATCCGCATAAATCACACTCGTCATTACTGACTAAATATTCTCCCTCGTTCTCTAAGCATCCGAAGGGGCAGGTATTAGCTTTACATCCTTTCACTATAATCCCCGCTCCTTCGGGGAACTCCTCCCAACAGGATAGGTCGTCTATTCTCCCGTCTTTAGTAACGCCTCTCCGCAATAGTGGCTCGATGACTAAGCTTACTCCCATAAGGGGTAAAAAGACGCTCTGATCGATATTAAACCCCTCGTACACATAGCCTATACGTCCAGACGAAGTAAAGCCCCTGAAACTTTCCAGCATCTTTAAACCGATACTTGACAGGAATGTCGAGTGAACCCTGTAAAACTCGCCGTTGGAGAAATAGACTACGTGCGGCGCCAGTATTAATCCTTCAATGTGTTTTCGCGATAAAACTGATAGTAGGTACGGGGCGTCCACGTGGAACACAGACATTTTAACGTACATTTTAAGCCCGAAGACCTCATGTATCTCCCTAGCTAACTCCAACGCTAACGACTGGGTGAAAGAAGTCCTCGGCGAGACCGTAAAGTCCAGCTCGATAACACCATAGTCGTCCCCCAGGTCTGTCATAAGCTGCTCGACGTCCCTAACGCTGACAGCGTATAGAGAGGGTATCGGCTGGACGTCTAGGTCTCCTAATTCCTTAGCTAAGTTTTTCACAACGTCTACGCTAGCCCAAAACGGTCTCTCAACGATTACATAACCCCTCTCAGAAAGCTGAGCGACGAAGAGCCTAGCCTTAACCCTATCCTCCCGTGCCAGCTTCCTCCTAAGCGTGGGTAGAAATACTCTGCCTACCCCTGTCCTTTCGATGACGCGGGCTAAGAACTCTGCGCTACTTATCGACGCGTCGCTACTTACCCCCCACAGCCTCATTTCAATAAAAATCGTCGAGAAACGTAAATAAAGATACGTTCAAGCATTTAAACTGCTGAGAGGTGAGGAGAGGTACCAAAGCGGAGCCCGTGAAGAAGGGGGGCTACCCCCATGATCAAGCTTCTACTCCCTTGAGTTCAATAACTCTTACATCCTCGGTTTCAACTATACTCCTACTCTGAGTTGCAAGTATGACCTGTTGTATCCCGAGTTCTTTAATCCCTTTTACGAGTGATTTTTTGAGGTTCTCGTCAACGTTGGGGGCGGGTTCGTCTAGCAAGATAAACCCGATGTTCCCCCTAGAGAGGTTAAAGAGGGCTACGGAGAGTATCAGGGCGATTACGGCTTTCTGCCCGTCGCTCAGCCTGGGGAGGATGCTCACCCACTCCCCGTCCCTTGTCCTTCTAGCGTAGATCTCGTAGAGGCTTCTTTCGTATCCCGTCCCTCCTCGCCTCCTGGTTTCAATCACTCTTATGTCTAAGGCATCGTAGTCTCCGTAGGTATACATGGCTCTGAAGGCTTCGTTCATCTTTCTCCCTATTTCTTCGAGGAAGTATCTTCTCGTGCTCGCCTGAATCTTTCTAAACGTGTTTTTTACCTTTAGTAGCTTGTCGTGAAGGCTCCTGAGAGAGCTGATTTTGTCCTCTAATTCTTCAATTCTCTCTCTCAATTCTTTGCTCCTTTCTAAGTCTTGTCTTAGTATCTCGGCTTCCTCCTCAAGCCTTTCTATGCTGCTCTGCACTTTTGCGATTTCAAGCTTTAGTTGTGTTAAACGGTTTTTGAGGGCTTCGTATTCGTCTGGGTTAAAGTCTAAGGCCTCGATTTCTTTCTTTAGTTCATTTAATAGCGATCTATTTCTTTCTATTTCTTCTACGGCTTTAATCTTCTCTCTATTCATGTAAAGTTCTCTGTACATTATCCTAGAGGAGCGCAGAGTCTCTTCAACCTCTCTTATCATTTCTCTATATTCCTCGGCTGTTTCCTCTAGCTCTTTTAGCTCATCCTCCTCGTTAGCTATTCTTTCTTTCAGGCTTTCAGCTTCTATCTTAAACTTCTCCAGTTCTGCGAGCCTTTTATTGAGTTCCTCCCACTCTTTCAGCTCTTTCTCCAAGGATGCTATTTTTCTTTCCATTTTATCTATCAGTGCCCCCCTCTTAGCCTTTATTTCTGTTAATTCCTCCTCGTACCTTTCTTTCAATATATTTCTATCTTCTATTTCTCGGCCGCAAATAGGGCATGTAGGTTTTTTAGCCTTCAGCAAGAGGTCGTGTATTAGGGCTCGACATACCAACTCTCTTCTAGCCTCTTTTTCCTTCTCCAATTTAATCTTCAGTTTGTCTATGCGCTTCCTCAAAGTTTCAACGTCTCTGTGCTTCTTTTCATATCGTTTCACGCGCGAAGCTAGCTCTTTCCACTCTTCTACGTAGACGAGCATCTTGGCATATTCTCTCTTCAGTCGTTCAAGCTCTCTAACCTTAAAGCTTAGCTCGCCCTCTACATCGTGTAATTCTTCTTGTAAGCGGGCCCTTCCTCGCTCCAAAGTTTCAATAACGTCTCTGAAGTTACGTATTATCTCTTCTATACCTAATCTCTCGATTGGAAGCTCTGACAGTTTCTGGGCGTAGTCTGCCTCGTAAACCGTTTCTAAGGCTGCTATGAGCGCCTCACGTAGTTTTTTAGCGACGGAGACCGTGCTGACAACTATTTCTTCGAGTTCCTCTTCTCCGTACCTTTTAGTGTAATGCTCTATTACCCCCTCTATCCTGCTTATTCTTTCTCTCAGTTCATGGTATTTGCGTGCTTTTTCCTCCTTCTCGGTTAATGTTTTCTCAACTTCTGCGTATTCTCGTCTAAGGGCCTCCAGCTTCTCTACGAGCGCGCCTCTCTCGCTCTCTATATTTTCTAATTCTTTCTCGATAGTTTCAGAGTCCCTGAGCGCATCTAGCTGCTCTTGAAGAGCTTTTCTCCTACCCTCTTCCTCCTTTATCTTACCTACCACAGCGCTCAGAGAAATGCTACGGAATACGTCCTCCAGCTCCTCTATCCCGAATAATCTATCTA
>CAZFWY010000023.1:17460-20275 GCA_964522715.1 uncultured Thermofilaceae archaeon
AGAGAAATGCTACGGAATACGTCCTCCAGCTCCTCTATCCCGAATAATCTATCTAGAGCCGCAGCCCTAGCCGAGGGGGAGCCGTAGATTACATCTTGGAGATTTCTGTAATTGAGGAAAATATGGTACGTAAATCCTTCGTGGCTCAGCTTCAGCTTTTCTTCGAGCACGCGTTGAGCATCGGCCCCGGTGTACTCTTCTTCGCCTATTTTAACAGCGAGTGTCTCTCTGCCGTCCTTCCTCAGCTGTCTCTCAACGTGGATATGTTCATCCGAGTCTTCGAGTAGGAGTTCTATGCGTGCGTATTCGCTGAAATCGTTAACTAAGTCGGATTTTTTCCACACTTTCCTCCTAACTTCACTAGTAGTTCCGAAGAGCCCGTATTCGATTGCTTTAAGGAAAGAGGTCTTACCGCTGCCGACAGGGCCCAGTAACACGGTGATCCCGGGTGAAAGGTTTACTTCGAGCGTATCCTCAAACGCTCTAAATCCTTGTATCCTAGCCTTCCTCAGAATTAGCGGCACTCTGATCCCCCTCCTCTAGAAGCCTCGCTATGTATTCTCTCACACCCCTCCTTCCTCTCTCTTTATACGCTTGGTATATTTTTTCGGCTATTGCAAGTGCTTCCTCATCGTCTTTAAGAGCCTCTCTGAGTAGCCTTACAACTACTTCCTCGATGCCAGACATATTACACGTAAACACATGGCTCGGGCACGTAAAAACGTTTAAGCCACGTAGGCGCTTTTTCTCAGGAAGGGCTTGAGAGAGGGGTTCGGCGTCATGGGCTTGTCTTTTTCTGCTGTGTCGGTTTATAGGGTGGTGTTTAAGTGCCTGAATAGGGATTTCAGCTTTACTTGTAGGGTCATGGCTAGCTGGGCGCCGTTAACTGTTCGGAGCCTCATAGAGAATGTGCCCTTTCAAACGAGCACTGTAATCAGGGATCCGCTGGTCTTTTTTCCTGTTAGATTTCGATTTCCACGTGAAAAGAGATTTTTAACTAATGTAGAGGCAGGAGATCTTGTCGTCGCACCGTTTATACCTGGCCTAGGCTTGACTCTTAAAGACGCTAAACTACGCTACAACGTCGTACGGATAGGGAAACTGGAAGAGCCTCACGTGGGGAAGCCATTAAAATTTGAGCCTAACGATATCTTTGAGATTTCGGCGGTGGAAGTGAAATGAAGGAGCTGGAGACATGTATAGCTATAAGGTTGAAGACACTAAATGACTTGGCGCGTTTCGCTTATTCGATGACTACTCTAGGCCATGGAACCTACATAGTTCACTTCGAAATAGACGGCAAGCACTACTACGGAGTCTACGCCGTTTTCCGCGATTATTACAAGTACTACGGGCTACCCATGTTCTACTACGTAGTTTTAGAGGAGGAGTTAGAGGGTAGCTATCTGTTGGTTCACACTGACGAGAGGGGCGAGAAGGTAGAGGTTTCCAAGGGAACTAGGCCGGGGTGGATAGGTATACCAATAGTGAACCTTGAGAAGCCGCCAGCCATACTGGAGTTCGAGGTGTAGCTCTTTGCTGGGGGAAGTTCTACTCGCTTTTTCCCTAACCGTTTTCCTCATTTCATTTGCTGTCCCGTTTCTCTTAAAGCGTAAGGAGTTTCGAGTTAAAGTTAGGGCGCTGAGGTACACCGTAGTGCTTATTCTCTCTTCAATACTTCTGAATACTTACGTAGCGGCTACAGGGCTAGCACAATGGTACTTCGTTTCGCCGTGCCTGTTACTATCATTCATATCCGTAGCTGTAATCTGGTTGTTGGTATACAGGTTGTGGAGCGATTAGTTTAAACTCTCTTACTGTCTCCTCCGGGTTTAAGGATGCTAGGTTCTTAAGTGACTTCTTAACATGTGAATTAGAAATAGTAAGGGGAATTATGTCGAAGAGGTTATCAAAAGGGATAATATTGATGAGTCCCTTTGCTCTCTACCTTTCAAGCGTTATTTCTATGGTCGATATTATTCTCTCCCTATCACCTACAGTTATCTTTTCACTACCGATGTTTACCGTGGATATCTTTATGTCTGGGAGGAACCTGCTGATTACGATTAAGGCGGCATCAACGGCTTTAGAGATCGCTCTCCCCCTAGCTTTAATTACCACGCGGTCGGCTCCTCTCTGGAAGTGCATAACAGTTGCTAGTACGTAGCTCATCGTTCTCTTTCCGCCTACGAGAACGGTTCCTTCGGACATCATTATCAACTGCTCTACTCTATTTTTACCTTATACCCACTAGGCTTCTTTAATTTCTCTTTTTTCTCCACAGTTATTGTTAATACTCCGTTCCTGTAGCGGGCTTTTGCCGTCTCGGGTTTCACCTTTACGGGTAGTTTAACCACCTTAAAGTACCGCCTATCTTCGCGCTCGGCACGTACGCGGATCTCGTTCTCGGATACCTCTACGTCTATGTCGCTTTTCTCCACCCCCGGTATGTCCATTATCACCTTAACTACGTCTTCTTCCTCCATCACATCCGTGAAGGGTTCTATAGTATCCGACAGCCTTATCCTACCTATGCCGGGCTTGATATTACCCCATTCTTCAATCCTCGGCACCCCGTCAGGGCCCATAGTCACGGAGAAACCATAGTAATAGGGCCCTATGACTCTCCTCTCACCCGTTGCGGGTTCCTTCTCAAGTTCCCTAAGCATCTCTTCAAATATCTTATCCATTTCTTCGAAGAGTCTCCTCGTTCTACGCATCCACTCGTCAAACTCCGAGTCAAACGCCATACTTATCCCCGGTCATAGTGAGACAGGGAAAGCTATTAAAATGTTGGTATGGTCGTAGATGGGTC
>CAZFWY010000024.1:0-20158 GCA_964522715.1 uncultured Thermofilaceae archaeon
CCAGTTTACGATCCGTTGAAGCTTAAAGGATCGGTCAAGCTACCATTTACGGTCGAGGAGCTGGAGGAGTCCGGGGAGAGGCATGTCATTGACAGGGCTACGGAATAAAGAGTTGTTGCTAGATACATGCGTAATACTCCACTACCTCTTGGGAGATAAACTCGCGGGTAACGCTGAGAAACTCATTAGATTAGCTATTAACGGAGACATAACGTTAGCTATGTCCTCCGAATCTTATGATGACGCAATAACAGCTCTCAGATCAAAAGGTGTTTCGACGGAGATAATCCTAGATATATTGGAGAAATGGGCGGCTATACCTCATGAGACTATACCCGTAACTATCGAGATCGCTCTCGAAGCGTTTAGGCTTTATAGGTGTTACGGTGGTTCTAGAAGACTGCACTACTTCGATGCTTTTCACGTCGCAACGGCGAAATACTACGAGCTTCCACTGGTAACTAGCGATAAATACATAATAAACAATTCCGACTTGCTGAGGGTAAATGTAATCGACTTAAAACGTATTTAGAAGGATCTAAGTGAAATCTCCGTATATCTTAAGGTAAATATAGTAAATATATATCAATTCTTAAAGGGAGTGTAAAGATTACGCTCTTGTAGCTAGTGTGCATGGCATGGCTGCCTCTGGGAGGGTGGCCTGGTTGGAGCTTTGGTGGTTATCTCCGGCGCGCCCCCGCCCAACCCCACCAACCAGCCCTAACAAACTTACGAACAAAGCCAACCATTCAAAACAACTACAAGAGCGAAAGATTATAAAATTTCCAGTTAAATTCTCATAATACTTATATCGACATATACAAACTTCCTTAGCGTTTAAAGGGGAGGTATAGCTTCTCTCTAAGGAGAGGGCGACCTTTAATGCCAAGTCCTAATAGGAGATCCTTAAGTAGGTTTGACTCAGTCGTCATAGCCGTGTGTTCGCACGTGGCTTTCCTAGCTTCTCTCGTAGGGCTTGCCTTCCTTTTCTCTATTTTAACGGTCAAGCACACGTATTCCAGGAAGCTCTGCGTGAAGTGCCAAGTCATGGATTGCCCCTTCAACTCGCGGCGAGGGTAAACTGGCAATTTTTTTATACGTGCTATATAATCTTTCAATAGAAAAAGCGGGGTATGGTGGAATAGTGGGAAGGAAGTATCTGTTTGTCTTGGTTTTTGTACTAGCTGCGGTGGTCTCACTGTCCGTTGTTGCTCAGAGCGATGTGACTATGACTCTCATAAAAGTATCGAAGAACGCTTGGATAAGTTCCTCGGGCAACTCTTCGGCTACCGATATAGCCCTATTCGTGGCCTACGCGTCCACGTATACCACGCATTCCCTCCTATACTTCGATGTAAGTAGCATACCGAGCGGGGCCAACATAATATCCGCCAAGCTCCTCCTGTACAAGAGGTCATTCAATGATTTAGGATCAGGCAAAACGTACAAGACCATATACGTGTACAGGCTGACGGCTTCTTGGGTGCCTGCTGAAGCAACGTGGACTCACCGTACGTCTACTAAGACCTGGGATACTCCGGGCGGCGATTACACCACGGAGCAGGGGGCTTGGTTTAACGTTAAGGAGTCAGATCCCTGGGGTTACAAGTACGAGATCGACGTGACTGACATAGTTAAGCTCTGGGTTAGCGGAGCTGCGCCCAACCACGGTTTCATACTAGTGCCTGGCAAAGTATGGTACGGCCAAGTATCCTTCCACAGTAAGTTCTCAGACGAAGAAGAGTACAAGCCGACCCTAGTGGTAACCTACGAATACTACGTGAACGTCGAGGTGTCCTCAGACTCTAAGAGCGTAGTTCAAGGAGAGTCTGCAGTCTTCCAGATATCGATAACTGCTGGGGGAGACGTTGGTAACGTACAGCTAAGCCTGAGTAACGCCCCGCCTGGAGTTACGTACGCCTTCGTCCCCGAGAGCGGAACACCGCCCTTCCAGTCCACACTGACCATACAGACCTCACCCTCAACGCCCCCCGGAACGCACAACATCATGATAATAGCTCAAGGAGCGGGCGTGTCAGATGAATATCCCATTAAGCTAATCGTGACCGCGGCGGGGGATTTCTCCATAGACGTGAACCCGCCCTCCGTAACCCTCGGGCAGGGCCAGACGACTCAGCTCCAAGTGCTCACGACGGCTAAGGGCGGGTTTAGCTCCCCCATAACCCTCTCGATATCTGGGCTGCCTAACGGAGTAACGGCTACATTCAGCCCCAACCCCGTAACTCCCGGCGCCATATCTACGCTCACCCTGCAGGCGTCCAGCTCAGCACCTCCCGGAACTTACCAGGTGAAGGTTAAGGGGAAGAGTTCCGGCCTAACACGTATAGACACGTTCACCCTCCACATAATCTCGGTGGGCTTCTCGGTGGGTTTAGCGCCCCAGTCCCTGACGCTCTCTCCTGGAGGCTCTGGCACAGTTACGGTTACCGTTACAGGCTTCGGGGGCTTCTCCCAGGCTGTAACTCTAACCCTCACTGGAGCCCCTCCGGGAGTAACGTGGCAGTTCGACCCCCAGATAGTGTCTCCAGGCTCTACATCGATCCTGACCATACAGGTAGACCCGACGGTTGTCCCCGGAACTTACGAGCTGACAATTGAGGGTAGTGGGGGAGGTAAGTCCTTCTCAGCCCCTCTAACCCTAATAGTTGAAGAGGTCTCCTTCTCCCTAGACGTATCCCCCGGCTCTATAACTGTGGCTCAGGGCGGAGAAGGCAGGGTTAGGATAATCCTCTCAGCCACGGGGAGCCTGCCATCACCGGTAGAGCTATCAGTGTCTGGGTTGCCGTCGGACGCCACGTACGAGCTAACTTCTGACACTATAAGCCCGGACGAAGCCGTCTACCTGACTGTGAAAGTGGCCTCCACCACCCCGGAGGGGACGTACACAATTACTGTCGAGGGAGTTATGGGCGAGGCTTCCTCCACGGCTACGTTCGAACTAGTAGTAGTGGCGCCGAGCTTTTCCCTAGACGTAACGCCGAAATCCGTGACGATTAAGCAGGGCGGCTACACGACTCTCAGGGTTACCGTCACTTCTACTGGAGCCCTACCATCGCCAGTATCTCTCTCAGTATCCAACGCGCCGCCAGGAGTGTCTTGTACGTTCAGCCCGTCTCAGCTCTCTCCCGGCTCCACAGGTAGGCTTGCCATAAAGGTGTCTCAAGACGCGGCTCCAGGGGACTACGTACTAGTCATCCAGGGGGTTAGCGGCTCCGTTAAGGAGACAACCCAGCTCACCCTCACGATAATCGAGGAGCGCTTTGACTTCGCGGTAAAAGTCACGCCTGAAAGCCTAGAGTTGGAGCAGGGAGAAAGCGCAACGGTAATGGTGTCCGTATCTCTCATTAGCGGCTCGGCCAGGCAGGTCAAGCTATCCCTCATGGGTCTACCCAGCGGCGCAAGTTACACCTTCAACCCGTCAATAGTGACCCCGCCTGGGAGGAGCACCTTGGAGATAAACGCTGGCTCGGCTAAGGGTACCTTCACCCTGACCGTAGTAGCCTACGGGGACGGGGTTGAGAGGACTGCTACGATAACTCTGACCGTGAAGGAGAAGAAGTGTTTCATAGCCACTGCCACGTACGGCTCCGAGCTGAGCGACGAGGTGAACGCGCTCAGGAGGTTCAGGGATAACGTCGTCCTAACTACTCCGAGCGGGAGGGCCTTTTACAGAGTTTTCGACGCCTTCTACTATTCTTGGAGCCCGTACGTAGCCAGGGTAATCGCGGGCAACGAAGCGCTAAGGACAGCAATGAAAGTAGTCTTATACCCGCTGGTCTACTCCCTGAGTCTGGCTATGTCTATAGCCGAGCCTCTCATACCCCTAAATTCTGAGGTAGCCGTGTACCTAGCTGGCACTATCTCAGCCGCCTTAATAGGCCTGTTCTACTTTGCTCCTATCCTCTTAGCGGCTTACTTGGCTACGGGATTAAGACTGGAGGGCGAAAAAGTGAGGATATTACGCCGAATGTCCCTGTTATCGCTTGCAATATGTATTCTATCGGTGGTCATAGGGTTAGACGTTCTCCTCTCCGCGGCGACGACAATGTATGCTCTATCTATCGCTCTCTTATCTTCGGCTGAGCTCGCCAGGTTAATAGTCGAGGCTAGAAATAAAGGGAGAGGCTAGCCGGGCTAAACCCTAATAACCTTAAATTATAATTTTTTATTGGGGAAGCCTTAGGGGAGGTGCGCGTTCTTGTCCAGAGAAAAGTTTATCGTGATATTCTTTTTAGTTATAGCGCTAGTGGCGATTACCATGTATATAAGTATGGGTAAGAGGAGAGAGGAGGGTAAGCCCGCTCTCGTTCTCTCACCTGTTAAACGCCTGAGGATAGTAGTGGTCGTAGATAACAACCCCGGAGACCCTAAGCTGGAAACCGCTTGGGGAGTATCCATGTACATAGAGGCCGACGCTATTTCTATACTCTTCGACACTGGGCCTAGCCCCGAGGTTTTGGAGCGTAACGCCGAGACACTGGGCCTAGACTTCAAGAAGCTGGACTTCGTCTTCATATCCCACGAACACATGGATCACGCTGGCGGGTTGCCCTATATAGCCTCGCTCGGAAACTTTAAGGTCTACGTGCCCTCAGGTACATCTCTCTCCGGCTACGTCAGGGACTTAGGCCTAACACCTGTAGAGGTAAGCGAGCCCACGGAGATAACCCCCGGGGTAGCATCGACAGGGCCGTTGAGAGGCCCACCGACAGAGCAGTCCATGATAGTGTACGTGGAGGGTAGAGGAGCCGTAGTAATCACTGGATGCTCTCACCCCAAGATAGAGAGGATAGTTAGGCTCGTCCACGAATTAACGGGGTTGCAGGTCTACATGGTTATAGGGGGCTTTCACCTCGGCGGCGCCTCGACTTCTAGGCTGGAGGAAATAGCCAAGACTTTTAAGGAACTCGGGGTTAGCCACGTATTCCCTATACACTGCACCGGCGACACCGCTAGGGCTTTCTTCGAGAAGACACTGGGAGATGTTTACAAAGACGGCCATGTAGGGCTAGAGGTAATAGTGTCGAAAGAGGAGTTCGAGGTTAGGCACTACCCCGAGTAACTCTCAGCGCCTGTTCATACACTTTAAGCGCCATCTCGGCGGCCTTACCCCAGGTAAAGTTCTCTTTTACCCTCCTCATAGCCGCCTCCCTAACCTTGGTGCCGAGCGAAGGGTCTCTCTTAACGGCTTTCCTCAGCTCTTCGTCGAGTATCTTGCTGGCACGTGTCAGCCTACCCGTGTTAGCAACCTCCATGACAGACACCATGTTTATCAACGCCCACGCCAGCTCGTAGGGGTCTCCGGGCTCCACAAGCATACCTGTACCCCTCTCTCCGTATTCCCTGACGTCTAGTACTATCTCGCTCAGCCCGCCCACCCTGGAGGCCACTACCGGAACACCTGTGGACATGGCTTCTATAGCCATTATCCCGAACGGCTCCCATCTGGAGGGCGCGGCGAATACGTCCGCAGATACGTGGGCCAGCTTATATATGCTGGGGGCCAAGCCGAAGACTACCCTAACGTTTTCAGGGTAATCCCTACACGCGTTCACCAGGGGCTCGAAGTACCCCTCACCCCCCCATACGGGTAGGAGCAACAACAGGAATTTGACGTCTCCCACTCTCCTCAGCACCAAGGGTATGGCGTCTACCAGTACGTCTACCCCCTTCTGCCTCGCCACCCTACCCGTCATTATGATCAGGGGCCCGTCGGAGGAGAACGGGTCAACTTTCCCGTCAGGTTTAAAGGGGGGCGCGTACAGGTCTTCGAGCCGCTTCCTTATCTCCCTGTCCTTAACTATAGGCTCTCCCTCCGGCATAGACCCTAGAGCCTCTGTGAGCAGGTACCTCCTCAACTCAACTCGTGGGACGCCGCCGGGGACTTTAGCCGCTAGACTCTTGTGCCTCTCGAAGACCTCCCCCAACGCGGCGCCGTATGTCCAGTCCGTCCCGTTATAAATTACGCTACCTTTATCCTTGAGATCCCAGCCTAGCGTGTTAAGCACGCCGTCCCTATCCACCCTGAGGTAGGCGTTACTGACAGTGACGAAGATATCCGACTCTATGGCCCCGAGCCTCTCAGCGAAGCCCCTACTCTCCTTTAAAGCCTCCTCAACGGTTACCCTCCTTCTCTCTCCCCTCAGAGTTACGTAGTGCTCCGCTGAGAGGTCTATACCAGCCTTCGAAAGGGATTCTGCTGTGACCTTCTCCCTGGTTAGGAGGTGTATGTGGTATACTAGCGCGGCCTTCTCCCCTATCTCCTCCAGCGCTAACTTCACATGGAGCAAGCTGTAGACGCTGTGCCAATCGTGGAAGTGTATTACGTCTGGAATCTCAACGCCCATCTCTCCCTCGCCCATCACTATACTCCTCACAGCTTTGGCTAGGCTGGCGACTTTATCGAACATATAGGCCGGGTCGTAGACTCCCCTCTCGTTCAGAACTCCCCCGTAAAGCAGGAAGAATTTCACTCCCCTCCAAGAAGTCACCAGCGCCTCCACCCCTCCCCTCAACCCTATCACTCCCTCTACCTCTCCCAGCATCTCCTTAGGGAAGCCGTGGCTGGGCATTATTATCACGGCCTCCACGCCCCTCTTAACCAGGCTGGCCGCCAAGTTGGGAGGTACCTCGCCGAGACCTCCGACCTTAGCGAAGGGTTTAGCCTCGAACGTAACCATCCACACCCTCACTCCATGTCACCCCTCAACCTTAAGTCTGAACTCGTGGCTAAACTTCTCTCCGGGGCTCAGCCCCACCCTGAAGTTGAAAATCACGCCCAACGCCTGGAACATCTCCTGCAAGCCCTTCTCAGTCCTAGACAGGCTATTAATAGGGGAGATCCACACCTCCCCCTCCTCGCTGCTCTCGAGGGCTACAGCTGGGTAACCCTCCGTTAATAGCTCCACGGTTCTACCCTTAGACGCGTAGGCTTCGTCTATCCCCCTCTCTACGCGCCCGTCAAGGCGGTACCAAACTCTCCTCTCATCCACGGGTAAGAAGGGCGCTAGTGTGAACTCGACAGCCAAGGTATAAGCCACGTATTTCTTCTCCATGTTCCTCCACGAGTACCTGGCGACCAGCTCCCTCCTCTCGGTCAGGCGGAACTTTTTCTCTAGGAATATCCGCTTCGGGCTCTCCCTGTCGCTCCAGTCCTTACCCGTAAACCTCATCACCACACCGTCTTGGAGGGGCACGAAGACGAAGTCTCCGAGGGCGAAGTCGCTAGCATCTGCGAACGGGGTATTCCTCACCCAGTCCTCCAGGGACACCCAGGACTTCCACACGTGCTCCCTAAAGCTGACCCTCCTGTACCAGTCAGGCCTGAAACCAGCCACGCCCTCCAGGTAGGGCTCCGCGTACCTGGACATAGTGTTACAGAGGTTGTGCTCGTACCCCGGCAACTTGATATCCAGCTCGAACAGGGTACCCCCGTCGCTCGGCTTGAAATAAGCGTTGATGAACCGGCTCTCCACCAGTACCTCCGGTTCCCCGTCGTAGTCGAAATCCTTCTCAGACACGTAGACTTCTCCGGACGCGTATAACCCCTTCCTCTCCTCGGCGAGCCTCTCAGCCCTTATCAAGTGGCTGTACACAGCTTGCCTGAGGAACGCCAGGTAAATCCCTCCGAAGAGGCCGTGCCAGTACGCGTCGTTACACTGAGACGTGTAGTACTCCCTCCAAGCCTCCTCCGGGGCCTCTAACCTCTCCAGCTTCTCCCTGACGTAAAGCATCTTCTTGTGCATATTATTGCTCTCCCTGTACTTGCGGAGGAAGGTCGGGAAATACCCGGAGCACCACTCCATCATCTTGTCGTAGCTGCCCGGGGGTAAGTAGATAAGCCCGGCGTAGCCGTGTTTTCTCAAATACCCGTAGGGGGTTTCAAGCCTAACCCACCCCTCCCCCTCCAGCCCGGATAGGAAATCTTCGAGCCACCTCTCGGCCTCAGAGGCGCTCCACCACTCCCCGAACTTCTCGGCATCGCTACCCCATAAGGCGTACCTGACCCCGCCCGGAGACTTGAACTTAGCCAGGTAGTTGAGCACCTCTTCCTGGCTCCTCCAGGGCAACATGTACCTTAGAGGGGCGTCTATGAAGAACACACCCACCCTATAACCCGAGTACTCCGTCACCCAAGCCCTGTGTAAATCCTCACCCCTAAGCCCAGCCCTATAGCCCACCTCGTCGTCGAGCACCACGTACTCGTACCCCGCCCTCCTAAGGACGGGAGGCAGCGAGGGATCCCAAACACGCTCAGCCAGCCAGGCTCCCTTCGGCTTCACACCGAGAACCTCCTCGATGAGTTCTCTCCCCCTCAATAACTGCTCCACTCTATCCTCAAAGGGGATGAGGGGCAGCAAGGCCTCGGAGAAGGCCCCACCTAGAACCTCTACGTTCCTTCGGGACGCAATCTCCTTGACACGCTCTAAAAACTCGGGGTAATTCTCGCGCCAGTATGTGAGCAGAGGGCCGCTGAAATGTAGAGTTACTCTTAAATCGGCGTGCTTCTCCAAGATTCTTAGCAAGAGTTCATAACAATTCCTTTGGACTCTGTCAAATACATGGGCTAATTGACCTACGGGCTGGTGAAAGTGTATTATGAATATAAACGTAGACTCCAACTACAGCACCAATACCTTTTTAAGGAGCGCCTTTATAAGACTGTCTAAAAGTATACATATGAGGAGAGTACTCTGAGCTTCCGAGATAAAGGAGAGGTAGACAGGTTAAGATACCTAGTAACCTGTCTCTCTAACCTAAAGTCAGATGCTAATGAGATGAGGAAAATAGGCAAGTACCTGGACGCAATCCTCTCGCAGAACATAGCCCCCGAGTTCGAGCTACTGATATACTACGCCTCTGAGGAAAGCCTGAGCCTCTCAAGGGTGGTTCTCAACCTCGTCAATAGGGTCGAGGAACACATAGGCGTAATAGCTACGCGGAAGGAGGAGAACTTTTCCTTCAAGGAGGACATAGATGACTTCTCTCTTAGGGGTATAGTAGCTATATCTTCCAGAGGTATAGAGGCTTCAAGGAACCTAGCTATAAACGCCAGGCTGTGCTTCCTGTTGTGGGAGGAATTCGAAGATCCATGGCTAGTCCTAGGGATTTTCGCACTGAAATGTATTAAGGCCAGGGCCGACTCTACAGTGGAGCTGTTCTCAGCGCTCAGGAGACACGCGATGCTGGCTACGAAGTAAATCTTATATTTCCGATATGCATGTAAAAAACGAGAGATATGAGCCGAGTGCATCCATCAGTTGACACTATAAAATCGCTGACAAACGCGGCTGGAATACTGTCCCTCATACTAGCTATATTGCTCGGCATAACTGGGTTCATAGGTATACCCCTCGGTATAGGGGCGCTCCCCCTTGTATTGGCCGTAATAAACTACCTAATCTACGCTAACTGTAAGGAAATCATGAAGCTCGTAGATCTATCCCGCTATAGAGAGGCTAAAGAGAAGACTTTAATCTGGATGTTAGTTGGTTTCATCTTCGGCTGGATATTAGTCGGCATTCTACTCCTGATAGCCTTCCTGAAGTACGACGAGGTAATCAAGTACTCCGAGACCCCGCCGCCACCGCCACCTCCACCAGTGCCCTTATAAGGACTATTCAGTAAGCTTTGGAAAGGCTTAGAATAGGCGCACCAAGATCTCTTGAGGAGGGAGGAGAGGCTCGGAGAAAAGAGGTGTTTAGGTGCGTTGTCAGGAGGGTGGCTAAGGGGATACTCGGAGCCTAGACTTTCATCTCCAGCCTCTCAACCCTCTCGCTGAGCCTCCTCTCCTCAGCCCTGAGCTTCTCCAGTTCCTCGCGCAGCTTCCTATACTCCTCCCCCCTCTCCATGTGCTTCTTTATCTTCTCCAGAGCCTCCCTCGCCGCTCTAACGTTGAACTGCCAGATATCTCTCTGCAGCTTTGACAGGAGGGGTATCATCCGCGGACTTAGAGATCTAGACGCGGCGACTACCACCCCCCTCCTAACCCTCGGGTGCAAGCTCCTGGCCTGCCTGGACAGTAAGTCCAGTACCTTCTGGCTGGTGGGGAAGTACCCTAGGGCGGAGGTAGCCGCGTACCTCAATTGCAGGGGCCTATCCCTGTCAAGGTACTTCGACACCACCTCTAAGGCTTCCTCCGTACCTATCCTGCCCAGACCCTCCAAGGCGCTCGCAGCTATTACGTGGTTGTGGGACGGGTAGTCTAACGCCTTTTTGAGGGCTTCAAACGCCCCCTCGTACCCCGTCCTAGCTAAACTGACCGCAGCCTCGGCTCTCACGTAGTAGCTCTCTTCCTCGTTCTCCAGGACTCTGACTAGGGCTTCGCCCACTTCTTTCTCCTTGAAGTCTCCCAGCGCCGACACCACAGCCCTCCTAACCTTGGGATGCTTAACTTTCTCTAAGGCTTCGAGTAGAACTTTAAGCGCAGTGTTTCCCCCAATATTACCTATAGTCCTGGCGGCTTCGGCCCTAACTCCCCAGAACTCCTCCTCGTCTAGGAGTATCCCTCTTAGGTCCTCGACTATCTTAGCGCTTCCCTTCTCTCTGAGTACCCTGAGCGCCATTACCCTGGGGTAGACGTACCTGCAGCTCTTGACAACGCCTAGGAGTTCCTCGGCCCCTACGTCTAAGGTCAAGGCTTTGAAAGACTTGAACTCTGGGTCTATACAAACAGCCTTAGGCTTACTGGGCACGGATACCCTGAAGACATGGCGTCTTCTCTCGACTATGTACTCCCTCCTCACCTCGTAGTCCTTGCCCAGTATCAAGACTTCTATGGGCACCCTGTACTCTTCAAGGGAGTCCTTGCCCTGGGTCTGCTCGACCTCTATCTCTACGGCTTTCTCCTCGGGCAACCACTTGTACTTCACTTTGAGGGCTGGATGACCGGCGTTGTAGACGTACTGCTCGAAGAACCAGTCGAGCTGCCTTCCGGAGACCTCCTCAAACACCTTCCTCAAGTCCTCGGTGTCGGCGTTCTTCTCGGAGTACCTCTCCAAGTAAAGCTTTAACCCCCTCCTAAAGACGTCCTCACCCAGTATGTTGGCCAGAGTCCAGAGGACGAGCGCTCCTTTAGGGTAGCTGTGGGCGTCGAACAGCTCCCCCGGCACCCCGTAGACCCTAGACACTATAGGCCTGGCATACCTCCCCTTGTACTCGCCAAGGTAGGAGTCCATCATGGAGACGAGCTCATAGGCGAACTCTTCCTCCCCCACCTCTCTCCTCTTCCAGAGGGCGGCCATCAAAGTAGCGAATCCCTCGTTAAGCCACAGGTTGCTCCAATCCCTACAGGTGACGAGGTCTCCGAACCACTGGTGGGCCAGCTCGTGCGAAACCAGCGGCTCGCTCCTAAAGTCCACGTGGGCCTTCTCGTCGTGTAGGGTGGAGTCCGTCAATATAGTGACCGAGGCGTTCTCCATACCGCCAGCCACGAACTCCTCCACGCAGACCTGGGTGTACTTGGGGTACGGGTACTTAACTCCCAAGTACTCCTCGAAGAAGTCTATCATCTCCTTGGTCTTAGAGAAGCTACGCTCGATGTCGCCCTCTCTACCCCTCGGGACAACGTACTCCAGCACTATACCATTATGCTCCTCTCTCTCAACGTAGAAATCCCCCACCGCGAAGGCTATTAGGTAAGTCGGAATCCTAGAGTCGAGCCTAAACCTCCAGCGCTCATAGTCCCCCTCAACCCTCCTCTCTAGGAGAGACCCATTAGCGACGACCACTAACCCCTTCCTCGCCCGAATGGTAAGCTCCACCCTAGCCTTCCTATTCGGGTAGTCATAAGTCGGCAACCAGTACCTGGTATCCTCAGGCTGACCCTGAGTCCAAGCCTGCCTAGCCTCCCCTCCCTCCACGGGGACGAACCAAACACCCTTCCTGGGCTCTACAACCTCGTACTTAACCCTCACAGTAACGGTACTCCCCGCTTTAACGGGCTCTTCGAAGAACACCTCTAATACCTCTCCGTCGTAAGCGTGACTAGCCTTAGTCCCGTTAACCTTGACCGAAAGAATCCTCATACCCACAGCGTCGAGCCTCAACTTCCTAGCACTCCTTAAAGCCCTAAACACGTTCTCAGCAACGCCGCTTACCCTCCTCTCCCTCAAACTCAGAGTTACGTCAGCCCTAACCTTAACGAGATCGAAAGGCGGATCCGGAGGCCAAACAGGCTTATACTCCGGAAATGCGAAATCCCTGCCAGCCCTAATCCAGCTCATAAGCTAACGAAGATAAACACGGATAAAAATGTAGTTCTACGAGGAGTGATAAGTACGTTGGTAAAATAAAAAAGCCCGCCGAGGCTAAGCCTGACCTCGGCGTGCCAGCCCGAAGGCTGGCGTTGGCCCTTGACTGCTTGGCTTTGGAGTTAGGACGAGCCTAACTCCGCGGCCGCGCAGTCTTGGGCCGTACCGAGGTCAAGCGTACTCCTCGGCGGGCCATGTATTAGGTAAGAGGCGACGTATAAATGTTTAATTTCGTTAGTTGAAAGTTGAAAAATCTTTAAATTGACCTCTTTTTCGAAATTTAAGGATTTAATTGGGCTTTAAGATCCTTTTAAACTTTTTAAGGGGTTTTCACTTGTATCACTTGTAACGGTTATTTCGCCGTTAAATCTCCTCTCTCTAGTTAATGTTTAGATGGTATATTCCTAGGTGTATTCGTCCATATGTTACTTTCGCTTTAAACCTATGCCTAGCATTTACTAGTCATATGGCTAGTCAGAGTAGAGCTAAAAAGAGGTTATTTCGGCTGTTTAACTAGGAAAACATGTTTAGATAGGCATTTTAGATTGTTCAAGTATCATCTTGGCGAACTCGTCCACACTCATCTTCCCCAGGTCTCCCTTCCTTCTCCGCCTAATGGACACAGTTCCAGTCTTCTCCTCTTTCCTACCCACGACGGCTATATAGGGTACTCTGTCTACTTCGCTCTGCCTTATCTTGTAGGAGAGGGTGGTCGGGCTGTCGTCTAGCTCCGCTCTTATGCCGAGGGAGACTAGTTTCTCGTAGACTGCCTTGGCGTAGGGCAGGTTTTTGTCGCTTACGGGGACTACCCTGACCTGTACGGGGGCTACCCAGAGGGGTAGTTCGCCGGCGTAGTGCTCTACTAGTATTCCGAAGAACCTCTCCAGGGAGCCTAGCAACGCCCTGTGGACCATGACCGCTCTCTTCTCTTTGCCGTCCCTATCCACGTAGGTTACGTCGAACTTCTCCGGCAGGTTAAAGTCTACCTGTATGGTGGTGCACTGCCACTTCCTCCCGAGGGAGTCTACGAGTTTAACGTCTATCTTGGGGCCGTAGAACGCCGCCTCGCCCGGCATAACCTTGTACTCATACCCCTTTCTCTCCAGAGCCTTAGCCAGGGCGTTCTGAGCGTGCTCCCACACCTCGGGGGAACCCATGTAGTCCTCTGGGTGTTCGGGGTCCCAGGTCGAGAGTTCCACCTCGTATTCCTCGAAGCCGAAGGCTGACAGTATCTCCTCCATTAGGGTTATCACGCCCACTATTTCGTCTTCTAGCTGATCTCTCCTACAGAATATGTGGGCATCGTCCTGGGTGAACCCCCTAACCCTCAGGAGGCCGTGGAGAGTCCCAGACCTCTCGTACCTGTAGACTGTGCCGAGCTCGAAGTACCTGATGGGTAGCTCCCGGTAGCTCCTAGACCTGGACTTATATATGAGTATGTGGAAGGGGCAGTTCATAGGCTTGACTACGTGTTGTACGCCCTCCTTCTCGAAGACGTACATCATGTCCCTATAGTAGCTGAGGTGTCCCGAGGTCTCCCAGAGCGAGCCCCAAGCTATGTGTGGGGTGTAGACGAGCTGGTATCCGTTCCTGAGGTGTATCTCCCTCAGGAAGTCTTCTATTATCTTTCTGGCCAGAGCCCCCTTGGGGTGCCAAAGTACCAGCCCGGGCCCTATGACTTCGGAGGGTATAGAGAAAAGGTCGAGTTTGGGGCCTAGCACCCTGTGGTCTCTACGCTTAGCCTCCTCTAATAGGGCCAGGTGTTTGCGCAACATCTCCTGGGCTGGGAAGGAGATACCATAGATGCGCTGCATCGCGGGGTTCCTCTCGTCTCCCCTCCAATAGGCGGAGGACACGTTGGTTATCTTGATGGCCCTGACGTATCCGGTCGAGGGTAGGTGGGGCCCTCTACACAGGTCTACGAACTCGCCCTGCTTGTACAGGCTCACGACCTCGTCGCTCATCTCCTCTAGGAGTTCTACCTTGTAAGTCTCGCCCATCTCCTTGAACTTCTTTATGGCTTCCTCGCGGCTGACTTCCAGTCTCTCTATAGGTAAGTCCTCTCCGATTATCTTGTACATCTCTTCCTCTATCCTCTCCAAGTCCTCCTGGGTGAACGCGTACCCGCCTAGGTCGAAGTCGTAGTAGAAGCCGTTCTCTATGGGCGGCCCAATCCCCAGCTTGGCGTGGGGGAACAACCTCTTCACGGCTTGGGCCAGTATGTGGGATGAGGTGTGCCAGTAGGTCTGCCTGCCCTCCTCGGAGTCGAAGTCTAAGACCTCTACTAAGCTCCAGTCCTCCCTAATCGTCGAGGTCAGGTCTACGAGCCTGCCGCCCACCCTAGCCACTAAGCCAGCCCTTCTAGGCATGTTGTCTATTATCCTAGTTCCAGGCTCGCCGTAAACCTCCTCCCCACTAGGCAACTTAATCCTAACCTTAGCCGTAGAAACCACCTCCAGAACTCCGTAGGCGCGGGGCTACCGAGGGCTGGGAAGAACTAGAAACTCCAACCCTAAGTAGTTGTTTGGCGACCACCCATACCCCGCACCCTTAAATCGATTGGAGATAGGATTAACGCTATTTAAACCTTCCCTCACCTAGCGACTTTCGACCTACTAGACCCCATAGCCGTGAAGGTGGGCTTATGGGTGTGGCACAAGGAGGGGCCGTACTTCGGAGTACCTATATCGAACTTCGCCGGGTGGTTCCTGGTCACCTACCTGACCAGGTTAATCGCTGGGGGCGAGGAGGAGTACCCCAGAGGCCAGCGCGGCGCAGTACCAGGCCTCGCCCTGACGTGTTTCATACCGATACTATTTATGGACTCGATATCCCTGGGCGAGCCGATCCTAACCCTAGTAAGCGTGCTAGTCGGCGCACTATTCATGGCGGCGGTCTTTATTAAAGTGCGCGAGTTTCAGGGAGTGTAAAAAGAACGCTCTTGCAGCGGTGTGTATGGTGTGGGCTGGTCTCTGACGGGTAGTGTGGGTGAGGGAGGGTTTGCGTGTTTAAGGTATGCGGCGCGCCTCGCCCAACCCCCACCAAACCAGCTAAACTTACAAACAAGCCCCCAACCATTCAAAACAGCTACAAGAGCGAAAAAGAAAACTAGCCCCTCTTTTTCAGGTACTGGAACGTCAAGGCCTCGCTGTTGGGGTCTCTCGAGTCGGCCGAGGTCATGTAGAGTTCCATGTTCTCGACCTTAGGCGGGTGGTAGGACTTCACGAGCCCCACTAGCTTAGACCTCAAAGTCCTGTGTACTCCTCCTATTATCCTGACCTCTGCGCACTCGACCGGGCCCCTATACGCTACCTCCCTCCAGTGGGCGTCCGTAACCAGCCAGTCAACCTCCTCCGTGTCTGGGTTTATCCAGAGTTCCACTCTCTCCGCGTCTGGGACTTCGTCAAACACGCTCTTGTCGAGCCAGAAGAACCAGACCCTGGCGACCCAGTACCACTTACGGCCGCCCTTAGGCGTGGGGGCCTCGCCCACGTAGACGTCCCTCAGCACCTTAATCTTGGATATATGCATAAAGCCGCTACCTATATCCCCCGTTATAACGGCTATCTTAACCCCCTCGAAGTATATCTCGACCTTAGGCTTTATAGTGCCAGCGGACATGTCGATAGGCCAGGTACGGGTCTCCACGTCTGGCATGCCGTACCTCTCGATAACCTTCTTAACCAGGGGGAGTATGGACTCGTCTATTCTCGGGACGAACCTAGGCCTGTATATGTGAGCCTTGAGCCCCCCGTGCTCAACCCTGAGCTTGAACTCAAGCCTCTCCACCCCCTCCTCTCCCACGTACACGTCCAGGGGTATATCCACCTCCTCCGGGCACCGGCTACTCGGAAAGACGAGGAAGTAGGCCAGCCCCTCACCCTTAGAAGCAAGCACGGTCTTATCCCCGGGTAGGGCGACAAGGCAGCCGTTAAGCACGCCCCCACCCCACATCAGCTGTACCTCACCGTACCTACCCTTAACCTCGCCCTTCTCCCAGAAGCCGGGGGGAGGAGAAAGGTAGACCCTGTCTACAGCGTGGTCTGACTCGTTCCTAACCCTTATCTTAAGCGTAGACACCTTGTTCGCGAAGGCCAAGTCCGAGCCGTCCTCAATCTTAGCGCTTATCAACTTGGGGCCGGGCATGAAGCCCTCCATAACGATTAGCTATATAACAGTATATATAACTATTGCGCTATAAACAGAGAACGGTAATACATCTGAACCTCATTCGCAATACGGTTAACACAGCCAACCTCGAACTACCGCTGTTCATCGCTAGAATACTGCGTCTTTGAAGGGTATCTATTAAAAGCACTCAATAAGCTCTTCTTCAGCCCCCTCTCAATAAGCTCCTCAACCCCATCCGGGGTAAGCCTCCTACCGAGCCTAAAAGTCCTCCTCAACTTCCTGATAACTATATTGCCGTGCTCGTTCACCTCAACTTCACCACCCACCCTGAAGCCCACGTCCTCCCTAATCCTAGCTGGTATAGTTACTCTGTAGTTCCGAGTTACTTTTACGCGGACCATCAATTCACTATATGACTTAGTTATTTATTTTAGTATTTCTAGTGAATTTACGTGGTGTATAAAGGAGGTATAAAGCTGAGTATGTTCTGTAATAGTGGGGGGAGAGAGTGAAGGAAGATTCTTTAATTAATGTTTTTGGCAGAAAAAACTACTCAAAAGGATATAAGTACTATATCGCTGGTAGAGTTCTCTGTGCCTTCAAGAGAGGGGATATGCTCATAGGTAGCGTTCAAGGTAGAATGGCAGAACCCTATACTGTTAAGGTTGTAATTAGAGGAGGGAAGATAGTAGAGGCTAGGTGTACCTGTCCCGTTCAGAGGTACTGTAAGCACTGCGTCGCACTGGTTCTAACGTGGATCAATATACCAGAGTTATTCGTGGATTTCGATGGCATTATTAACGAGTTGTCTAGGTTAACTAAGGAGGAATTAATAGCAACACTCCTTAACCAGGCTCTTAACAATCCCTCCTTTGCTGATGAATTATTTGATATAGTTACTAAGAAAAATGTAAATGTAGAAGTTAAAAATGTAATTAATGCAATTAGGAAAATACGTAGAGCAAAGTTTCTAAACACATACATTTTACGTAAATACACAGCTATATTTAGGAGTCTATACGAGAATGGACGATATCTCGACGCAGTTAAAGTAGGAGTAGAACTCCTCCTTCTCTGCTGTGAATACCGCAGTATAGGGGCATTTGCATGTCAATACAACGTGTTCGAAGACGATGAAACAACTCTTGACTTCCTACAGCCCCACGTAGAGGTCTTGTTCAACTGCTTTGAGGCTATAGATAGCTCCGACGAAAAGAAAGAAGCCATTAGGTATATAGCTAGACTAGCCGTACTCCAGGGCGAGTTCCTAGCGGGCGATCCAGCAGACCTCATGCCATCTTTAAGCTCGGAAGAGCTAGAGATGCTAAGAGAAATATTACCAGAGATAGAGGCCGATATAAAGGCGGACGTTGAAGAGATAATATTAGCTGGTAATGCGGGCAATGGTCGCGCCATTTTCCACATGTACAGGAGTATCCTAATCAAATTAGTGGAAGATCTAGAAGACCTAGCTATGAGTGAGTAAAGGTGTATGAGCCGTGAAGATGTCTAGGAGGCGTTTCATATCGTCGTTGCTAGCCCTCGGGGGGCTGGCAGCCATAGATGTGGGGGTCCTAGAGCCCAGAGTAGTGCTTTCTGTCAGTGAGGTAGAGCTTTCCTTCGACAGTGGTTGGGGGTACACGTTAACCGTAGCCCACGTCTCCGACATCCACATGCCCTCCGGCCCATCACTAGTCTACGAGCAGGCAGTTAAAAGGGTGGAGGAGCGCAGGCCAGACCTCATAGTATTCACGGGGGATTCCTTGTCAAGCAAGGCCGGGAAAGACGAGGCAAAGGAATTTCTGTTCAGGCTGTCCGAGTTAGCGCCCACATACGCGGTCTGGGGGAACTGGGACTACTACTCGCTCGGCCACCGGGTGCCCAGGTACGGGGAGGAGCTGGAGAGGGAGGGGGTGGAGGTGCTCATGAACGAGGCCATACGTCTGGAGGGCGAAGTCTGGATAGTGGGGGTAGACGACCCGTACACAGCTAGGGACGACTTGGAGAAAGCCCTATCGAGAGTTCCACGAGAAGCCTTCAAAATACTGCTGGCACACTCGCCACAAGTAATAGGCGAAGCCAGGGACAGGGTAGACCTAGTACTGGCAGGCCACACCCACGGGGGACAGGTAAGACTACCGCTAATAGGCTCACTATACGTACCGCTACCACGCCAGTACAGGGGATATGTCTCAGGCCTGTACGAGGTTGGGGGTACGAAGCTTTACGTGAACAGGGGGCTTGGCACAAGCATACTACCGGTCAGATTCCTATGCCCACCCGAACTAACGATATATACCTTAAAGTTCTAGTACTCTCATCACGGTAAAATATTTCTATTCGTTCAGGAATAAGTATTCCTCTGGTGGCTCTTTGAAGCTGTTGCTCGTCTCGGACATACACTACCCTGCTGATCACAGGGTTACGTTAAGGTTAAGGGATATAGTCAGAGACGGGGACGTAGTGGTAGTTATAGCTGGAGATGTGACGGCTAGCGGTTACCTCCACCACTTCGAAAAGTTTCTCCGCCTGATGTCAGGGGCCCGCATGATATTAGTGGTGGGTAACCACGACTTGTGGCTTAGCAGGAAGATGATAAAGAGGGGCTATGATTCTCTCGACAAGCTCAGGAGGATATCCGAGCTGTGCCGTAAGTACGGGGCTAGAGTCCTAGATACGGAGAGGGGGCCTCTAGACCTGGGTGGTGTCGCCCTGGTAGGTAGTGTGGGCTGGTACGACTACAGCTATGCCGAAGGGCTCGGCTTCTCCCGGAGGGATTTCAATAGGGGTACCCCGTATAGGGGCTGTGAGAAGGGCCTCTACGGCCGCCTCCCGCCCTGCCCAGCCTGGCACAACGACAAGGTTTACGTTAAGCTGCCTTTCCCCGACGAGGAATACGTGAGGCGGAACGTCGCCGAGATGGAGAGGAAGATACTGGCGGCGGAGAAGCTAGGCCTCGACGTTTACCTAGTCCTACACCACGTGCCCCGCCGGGAACTCGTCAAGTACGCCGGAGACCCTTTAGAAGACTTCTTCAAAGCCTACGACGGCTCGCCCCTACTCGGAGAGCTGGCCGAGAAGTACAGGAGGATAGTTAAGGCCGTGTTCTACGGCCACGTCCACGACCCCTCCTCTACCCCTACGCGCATAGACGGGGTCGAATACGTCAACGTCTACCCCTCCCTCCGCACACGCATCATAGAAGTCGAGGTCTAAGGAGTAATACGATATAAGTAAATTATATCATGAGTACGCCTGGCGACTCTACGAGGCTGTGGGAGACAGGGTCTACCGCCAACCCTAACCTCTCCAAGGTATGAACTCCGATGACTATCTCTCCGCTTACTCCTTGCTTGGCTAGGAGTTCTCTAACCCCGCTTGGTATCTGACACACAGCTACGAGTTCTCTCGGCGCCTTCCTCCCCTCTACCTCAAGGTACTCGACTATGGCTTCCCTACACTTAATTTTATGCCCTGGAAAAGTTAGGGTCACGGTGAGCCCCGTATACTCCACGCCTATTCTCTCCGCTAGTTCCTCGCCTACCACGGTACACCACATACCGCCGTCAACTAGCGAGTACCCGCGCACCTTTTCTCTACTCCCGGTGATTGTGAATCTAGCCTTGGCGAACACTGGGGTATGCATCAATAACTACGCGTAGTAGGTACTACCTACCATCGTAGGTATATGTTACTTCTCGTGGTCTCGGCGAGTATTCTACGGGATTCTTACCTCCTCTGGGCTAGTAGTACGG
>CAZFWY010000025.1:0-14714 GCA_964522715.1 uncultured Thermofilaceae archaeon
TCGATGAGGATCTGGAGAGAGTTGTTAGGATCATTAGGGAGAGCTTCAGGGCAAGAGTTAATGAAACCACTACTCAGTGGATCTTTCATACTATAGTTCAAGAGAGGGTAATACATCGTGTTCCTAATCGGGTGCATATTGATATCCTCCGGTCACACACTAAAACAGCTACGTAGGGCGAGAGCTAAAGCCCTAAAGTACATTTGACATTGCATGGCTATATACTATACAATCACACATCCTAAACCTAGCTATATGCTGGGCGGTTCTTATACTGTCAATAATACTATTTACATATGAAATAATAAAGAGATAGAAAAGAGGTGCCGATAGGCTAAGGATTAAGGCGGAGTGAAGTGCCCGGATATGGTCTCTAGATAACTTCGCTTATAGACCAGTAGTGCTGGAATAGGTCTCTGCACCATCTGTGCCCATCTTCCCCCTCGATTAGGAAGCCGCGGTAATCTATCTCTCCATCTAAGCGTGGGAAAGCCAAGCATGCCCGTTTCTCGTTTAAGACTAACGCTACTCCCACCTTGTCGAGGAACCTGACTTCAACGTTCCCTAACTCTCTGGTGTCAACGCCCGGCGGGGGCTTAACGCGTGGCATAACCACCCTGAAGTGGATATCCTTCTTGGGGATTAAGCGCACTATACTCGGCATTACCTGCTCGGTCACTATCCACACATACTCTTTAGCTTCCTCGACGAGTATCTCCGCGTACCTTAAAGCGGTAAATGTGTCGGGAGCGTACTTAGAACCCCTGAGTTCGCCCAGCCTATAGATGAGGCTCTCCGGAACTCCGCTCAAATCGTGGGATAGGAAGTAATTTCTATATTCGCAGAGAAACTCTAGTGAGGGAAGTATGGTAAGCACGTACCTCCCGAACGGCGTCAAAACGTAGTACCCCTCCGAGTCTTTGGATACGAGCCCGGTCTTCACGAGCCTAGAGAGGTCTCGATGAGCTTCTTGTACCGTGACTCCGACGTTCTCCGCGACACGTGTAAGCCTACGCCTACCCCCACTGAGCAGTCTAAGTATTGCCAGCCTATCCCTACTGGCCAATTCCCAGAGCAGAGCTTCTACCTCCACGAGATAACCACCGATCACCACAGCTTTAACATTGCCGCTAACATTCAACAAACCTCTTTATTTTTCAAGAGTAATGTTTAGAAAGGTTAAAATCGCGCCCATGAGCGTAGCTTCGAGGTGCGCTATGAAGATCAAAGGGTACATGTGGACTCTGCTCTCCTTCACGCCATGGATACTCTACTGGACGGTCTCTGGGATCAGCGAAACCTACGGCCTAGCTCTCGGGCTGGTCTCCACTATCCTGGTCTTAGCTACAGGTATGAGGGTCAGAGCTCCTAACATCATCAACTGGGTCTCAGCTGGCTTCTTCACAACGGGTCTGCTATCCCTACACTTAGGGCTGGACTTTTCTAAGTACGGCGGATTCCTAAGCTACCTCGCGCTCCTAGGAGTTTCGATCTATTCTCTCTTGAGAAAAGAGCCTTTCACTTTGATGTTCGCCAAGCTAGACTACCCCGAGCCCTACTGGGGAGACCCTAAATTCATCCGGGTCAACTACGCCCTGACCTACATGTGGGCAGCCATATTCCTAGCCTCATCCGTCCTTTCACTATTAGGTAGCCCGCTCTCCCTGCTCTCGTACGCCTTGGTAGTAGGCGGTGCGGTCTTCTCCACGCTCGGGCCGCCAATCCTTGTTAAAAGGTACTTCGAGGAGGAGTTCGCCAGGTACCCGGACTGGAAGGTTGAGGGGAGGGAGGTAGTAGTAGTTGGAGCTGGTATAGGCGGGCTGACCTGCGCTGCTCTCCTAGCGAAGAACGGGTACAAGGTCACAGTGCTGGAGCAGCACTACGTAGTCGGCGGTTATTGCACGTCTTTCCGTAGGAGGGGCTTCGTCTTCGATGGGGGAGTCGAGTCTATAAGCGGTCTATGGGAGAGGGGCCCCGTGAGACTGCTATTAAAGGAGTTGGGAGTGAACTGGAGGGGGCTTTTCGTAAGGACTAGGGAGGTCTACATCCTCGACGGGGAGTTCGTAGAGGTTCCCGAGGACGTCAACGAGTTCGTTGAAACCCTAGAGAGAACGTTCCCCGAGGAGGCTGGAAACATAAAGGCTTTCTTCGGAGAAGTCGAGAGAGTTCTAGAGGAAGTCTACGCTTCGACGCATCTCTTCGGCGTACCGTTACCAGCACCCCTCATCTACAAAGTCATGGGCCCCAGGGAGCTCATGGGGTTCCCCAAGAAGTTCCCCCACATGCAGGCGTGGATGAGGGTGACGTACAAAGAGGTGCTGGACAGGTACTTCAGAGACGAGAAGCTCAAGAAGCTACTATCCACCTTAACAGCGTACGTAGGTACATCTCCGGAGAAAACCCCAGCCCTGTCCATGGCCGTAATGCTAGGCTACTACATATACGGCGGCTATTACCCCAAAGGTGGGAGCCAGGCATATGCAGACATCCTAGCGAGAATAGTCGCAGAGAACGGGGGTGAGATACTGCTTAGGCACAAAGTCGAGAAGATAGTGGTGGAGAACGGAGAGGTCAAGGGGGTAATAGCTAACGGGAAGTTCTTCAAAGCACCCATCGTGGTCTTCGCAGCGAACGTGAAGCAACTACTAGACTTAATAGAGGACCTTCCCGAAGACTTCGCAGACCAAATCAGGAGCCTCAAACCATCGGTCACAGCCTTCATGGTCTACCTCGGCCTCAACCTAGACCTATCACCCTACCCACCCCTAATAAAAGACCTAGACCAAGGCATTGGCTTAGTCATAAACTCAAACCTAGACAGGAGCCTAGCGCCTGAAGGGTGCTCGGCACTGACAATAATAACACTACTACCCCCAGAGATGTACGACTACTTCGCAGTAGAAGGCCCGGAATACTCCGAGAGAAAGAGGAAGTTCGCGGAGAAGCTCATCAGGAAGGCTGAGAAGGTAATACCGGACATCAAAGACCATATAGTAGTCATAGACGCGGCTACCCCTAGAACATTCGAAAAGTACACTCTCAACTACAAGGGAGCCATATACGCGTTCGACCAGTCAGTAGACGCCCCGCCCAGACCCTACTTCAAAACCCCGATAAAAGGCCTCTACCTAGCCGGAGCTTCAACCTTCCCAGGGGCGGGTATAGAAGCCGTAACGATATCAGGGGTAATAGCGGCGAGAGACATAATGGGGTGGAAGAGTCCGAAAAAGAGGGGAGGGGGCTAGAGGCACTTATTCCCTTTCTTTACAGTTTCAAGTATTACGTGGGCTACCGTTAAGAGTATCATTATAATGCCTGAGACCGTGTGTAGCGCTGGGAGGCGGGACCCTCCTATCCCCAACTTAATTGCTATACCGGTGGCGGAGACCACTATGAACACTGCGAGTAATAGCAGGGAAACTGCTCGCTTTACCTTGCCGCACACCTTACCCTCTTTATTAACCATATATCACACCAACATATGTATCTAAGATACTCATATATAAATGTTATCTAATACTTAGCCTTCCTCGTATTACTCTTCCTCTACAGCGGATACTATAGCCTCTATGATTGGGATGACCTCTTTGAGCTTTCTAGTAGCTTTTAATAGATTATCTAGTCCCTCCTCTGTTATCCTGTACACTCTTCTGGCTGGCCCGCTCTCCCTAATATCCCAGGTAGAGGTCACTAGTCCTCTTTTCTCCATCCTCCTGAGCAACGTGTACACTAGCGCTTTGGGGACATCGATTTTAAAGCGCTCCTTTAATTCCCTGTGAATTTCACTACCGTACGTAGGCTTCTGCTTCACTATACACAGTATGGCTAGGCGTAGTAACCCCCTCAGCGGGGGAGTTCCTTTACACCCTTCGTAGTGAGCGAACATATACATCACATGTATATAAGAATCTAAGATACCTATATATGTTACTGCCATTTCAGCGTTAGAAGCCATATATCGCTCGCTGTCTCTAACAACTGGTGCTGCTGTTGAAAGTTAGAGATAGGGACGCTCCAGTGACCAGGGAAGGCCTAATATTCAGGGTAATGGGTTACGACCACCCTCCGAACGCTTGTTTCTGCGACGTAGAGTACGCGCCCTCCAGCCTCTACACTTCGAGAGACCCTAGGGCTTACAGGTGTAAGAACGGCGTTACTTACTACAAGTTTTACGGGGATGAAGGGTTAAGGTTCGTCGAGGAGAGGTTCCCCGATTACAGGGTTTTCCACGAAGCTATGGGTAGCTACCTGGTGGGGCTTAGGGAGGAGCAGATCCGGGAGGTACGCAGGCCAGATGAGAGAATTCTGGAGATAGTTGGCGGCGCTGAAGACCCCCTGATACGTATATTGCTGGAGGTCTTAGACTTAGTTACGAGTGTTACTAGTCTATCCATCAAGGACTTCGGGGTTTTCGGCTCATTACTACATAATATATATAATGTAAATTACAGCGACCTAGACTTCATAATCTACGGCCACGACAATTTACAGGAGCTACTCGAAGGACTTAAGGAGCTCTACCGCGACTCCTCCTCGGGTCTTAGGAACGAGTACCGCGGGCCAGAGCCGCCCGACTCTCGCTACCGCCACTTTGATGACTACACGGTTAAAGAGTATATGTGGCACCAGAGGAGGAAGCTAATATACGCGGTCTACGAGAAGGGCTGGAGGCCCGTTAAAATAGAGTTTGAACCTGTTAGAGACTGGGGCGAGATAGTCAACGAGTACCCCCACCTTAAGAGGATAGAGAAGGTGAGTTTCGTAAAGGCTATTATCTACGTCACAGATGACAGGGGAGCGCCTTTCATGCCCTCAATATACGGGGTTGAGGTCTTAGAGGCCAGCGATAAGAGAGCCCTAGAGGCTTACAGGGTGGTTTCATACGTGGAGGAGTATAGAATGCAGCTGAGGCGCGGCGAGAAGGGTTTCGTCAGGGGCTGGCTGGAGCGTCTCGAATGGAAGGGTGGGGAGGAGACCTACCAGATTACGCTTACATACGCGCGTGAGAACTATTCCCGACAAATATTGAAAGTTCTGAGCAAAAATTATAACCGTGGTATGTAGGTAAAACGTGATGTAGAGTTGTAAAATGCGTGGGATTATGAGTGAGGGCAAAATGTCGGAGTCCCGTATAGCGGCGCTTGTAGGGGTTATGGCTGCAGTCTACTACGTCTTCCTCTGGCTGCCAAACATTCCCGCCGTAGGAGTACCTGAGGTCAAGATAGATATAGGCGCGTCCTTCGCCCCGATACTGGGCTTACTCTTAGGCCCTTACCTAGGCTTCGCGGCAGCCCTCCTCGGCGACATCCTCAAGTTCATGTCTACCCCCAGCCCGTTTAGCCTTCCCTTCCTCCTATGCCCCCCGGTGAGCGCCTTATCCGCGGGCTACTTGTCTAGGGGTAGGTGGAAGGAGCCCTTAGTCTTGCTGGCGGCCCTCCTGTTAGCGGCGATGTTTACCCCCGTCTTCTTCCCGATACACGAGAACCTGACGGTGTACGTGCTCACTTTCTTCGACAAAATCACAGCTCTTCTATTGATACCCGTGGTTTCCCTCTTATCCAGGAGGGAAGGTAAGCCGTATATTCACGCGGCCCTGCTCGTAACTATGTTCATAGGTAACGAAATCGATGCGACTCTGGGGAATTTCGTCTTCTCCTTCCCACAGGTTTACAGCGGCATATTTGGAGCCCCGGACGTCGAGACGGTTAGGGGGTGGTTTACCCTAAGCCCACTCCTCTACCCGACCATAAGGGTTCTTCAAGCGGTGCTCGGCTACGTAATCGCAGTGCCGCTTCTCAAGATACTATCCAGGGTTAAGACGCTAGGGGAGTTCTTACCCATCAAGGACGTGAAGTTAATGCCGTAAAACGCCATGCCGTCCGGGAAGCCCATAGTAGTGCTCGAAAACTTGACTTATTTTTATCCGGGAGCTGAGGAACCAGCTATTACTGACATAAACCTAGAGATACGCGAAGGAGAGTACGTGGTGCTTGCAGGGCCTTCCGGCGGCGGTAAGTCTACTCTCTGTAGGGTTTTGAACGGCCTTATACCGCACTTTTACGGCGGAAGGCTGGAGGGTAGGGCAGTTGTCTGCGGCCTAGACGTTAAGACTACGCCTATTAGTGAGTTAGCTAGGCACGTAGGCCTGGTCTTCCAAAACCCTGCTAACCAGGTGGTAAATCTGACAGTTGAGGAAGAGCTGGTATTTGGTTTGGAGAACCTAGCCCTACCCCCAGAGGTTATGGAGGAGAGGGTGAGCTGGGTACTCAAGGCCCTAGGTATAGAGCATCTCAGAGACAGACTGACCTATGCCTTGTCGGGCGGTGAGCTGCAGAAGGTAGCGCTAGCCAGCGTCTTAGTAATGAAGCCCGAGATACTGGTCTTAGACGAGGTAACGGCAAACATGGATCCCTACAGCGCGAGGAGGTTCCTCGAACTCTTAAATGACGTTCGGAGGAATTACCAGGTAACGGTAATATTGGTAGAGCATAGGTTAACCGAGGCTTTAGAGTTCGCCGATAAACTCGTACTGCTGGATAGGACTATCGTGGCTCAAGGGACTCCGAGGGAGCTTTTGAGGGAAGGTATACTCGAGGACTTAGGGGTGGAGGAGCCCCCAGTAGCTAGGCTTTCCAAGATGTTAGGGGTAAATGAGGTACCGCTCAGCGTAGAGGAGTGCGCGCATGTCCTGGGGAGGTGGTTACCACGGAGAGCTTAGTAGTTTTTGAAGACGTATGGTATCAGTATCCGAGCGGCATTACAGCTCTTAGAGGCATTTCTTTAGAATTTAGGAGGGGTGAACTGGTAGCTATTGTGGGGGCTAACGGCTCCGGCAAGACTACGCTTATTAAGCATTTAAACGGCCTCCTTAAGCCCAGCAGGGGAAGAGTGTTAGTGTTTGGCGTCGATACTCGGAAATCCAACGTTGCTAGACTAGCTAGGCACGTCGGCTTGGTTTTCCAGAACCCCCTGAACCAGTTCTTTGCCGATACTGTGTGGGACGAAGTGGCTTTTGCTTTGAAAAACTTTGAAGGTAGGGTTAACAGCGAGAAAATACTCGGTGTTCTCAGGGAGCTCGGAATAGACCATTTAAAGGATAGGTCGCCCTTCGAAGCGTCACTGGGCGAACAGAAAAGGGTAGCCTTAGCCTCGATCCTAGTTTACGAGCCAGAGATCTTGGCTTTAGACGAGCCAACTGCGGGCCTAGATTACAGGTCTAAGATGACGCTGCTCAGCATTTTATTGAAGTTACGTAGGGAGGGCAGGACGGTAATACTAGTATCCCACGACTTAGAGTTCATCGCTAGAGCGCGTATTGACAGGCTCATAGTGTTAAGCGAGGGGAAGGTGGTCTTTGATGGTAATCCTAGGGAGGCGTTCTACAACCCCGAACTCCTCGTAGCATCTTGCTTAATACCTCCGCAAATACCCAGGCTTTTCATTCGGTTAGGGCTAGACGGCTCCTCTACCCCGCTGAATGAAGAGGAGGCTTACGTGGATTTAAGAAAGCTCGGAGTTGGCGTACATGTGGATAGAGGAGGTTAGCCGCGCATTACTATACGAGAGGGGAAATACTTTTCTTCATAGGTTAGACCCCCGCGTCAAGCTCGCCTACATAGCCGTATCGGCCTTAATGATGTTTCTAACTGAAAATCCCGTATCTTTATTAGCGTTGCTAGTGTTACACGTTCTACTGGCAGGTCTAGGAGGCTTAGCTTCAAAGGTTCTCTCGCTCTTGAAGGGGCTGGCCCTCTTCATCATTACCATTATGGCTCTTAACACCGTGCTAACGTATTTCTTCTCATCTATAGACCCCCTCAGCTTAGCCCTGGCCTTCTACGGAATGGTTGTTAGAGCGGTAGTCGTGCTAGCAATGTTCACTATTTTTGTCTCTACGACGAGTCCACACGAACTGACGCAGGCTCTAATGAGGCTAGGGCTGAGTCGAGGCTACGCTTACTCCATGGTAGTTGCCTTCCGCTTTATACCTATAATCTTCGCAGAGATGAGGGACATATACGACGCCCAGCGGTCGAGGGGACTGGAACTTGAGAAGGGAAGCCCGCTGGGTAGGATCAGGAAGTTGGCGCCTATAATTATACCTTCCATAGTTTGTGCGCTTCTCAGGTCTAAGGATATCGCTGAGTCTATGGAGTCCAGAGCTTTTGGGGCGTGCGAAAAGAGGACATTTTACAGACCTATCAGAGTTAGAGTTCTAGATGCAGTGTTTATAACCGCTGTACTGCTTTTACAGGTTCTGTGCGTCTACCCCGATATTGTTTTTAGAATCGCGGGCGTAGGGTAGCTGGGTATGGACAAAGTTTGGAGCTACATTTTGCCTCTCCCTGTGGAGTCCGTTGAGCAGCTTAAAGTGCTACTCTCAGTGTTTAGCTCCGAGATAACGATAGAGATACTAAGGAACGTAAGGATTGAGGGTAAAACCTATCAGAAAGAGTTGTTAGAAGAACTACCTTATTCAAGTAAGACCGTGATAGGAAAGCTGAAACAGCTAGTCTCCGCCGGGGTTCTCAAGGAGGGCTTAGAGCAGAGGAAGACCAAGGGTAAAACCGTTTGGGTTAAGTGGTACACGCCCACTTTCATCGGGAGGTGGATAATAACCCTGCTAACACCGCCCGAGGAAATAGACCCCGAGAAGTTCTCAGCCCTGTCCAAAGAGCTGTTCAGGCTTTACGCGGGCTCCCTAGCCGAGTTCTGCCTGAGGTACAAGTCCGGGCTGGGAGAGTACCACGACATACTGGATAAGGAGTACCTGCGCCGTGTCCCACAAATGCTATGTAAACCCCGAGGGGGAATAGACGTAGCGGTTTTCGACGCCGTGTTTACGCGCTTAGTGATACATGTAGACAATATAAGCAGAATTTCGGAAGCTGAAAGAGTATCTGTGGAGAGCAGCTGCCCCTCTGTAACTATCCTTAGGGAGTTGAGGAAACTCGGCGTTAAATCCATGCTAATCAGTAAGCTAGGGGATGACAGCGCTGCAAGGCGGATACTCGACTCCCTCTTAAGCGACAGGGTATGTTTCATCTCAGCCTCCATCTCGAGCGGGAGAGTAACTCCCTGCGTCGTGGTACTCGTAGACCGTAAAGGACGTACTAAGGCGATTCCTGTGAGTGAGTCTCCGCTCTTGCTATCTTCGCCATCCGAGGTAGAGTGGAGGGTACTCGATAAGTGTGGTGCTGTATATATGGGCGAGATAAGCATCGAACTCGCGGGCCTCTTGGCCTCCTACTCTAAGAACAGGAGGAGACTTGTGGTATATAGGCCCTACCTGCTATTCAGTAAACCGAGAATCGAGGAGCTGGAAAACCTAGCCAGGCACTTAGACGTACTTATAGTGGACTCCGGCAGAGACTGGTTAGATGAGGAGAAGGCGAAAATCCTCTTAGAGCGGGGCGTGAAGAGCATAATCATGCTGAGGTATGGAGAGGCGAACCTCCATGTAAAGGGCGAGACGCTCAGAGTTCCTCTAAAAGCTGGCTTCTCAGCCGATATTTTCACAGCTCATCTACTCAAAAACCTGTTGGAAAGAGAGCTATACGAGGCTTTAACTAAGTCTCTCAATACGTTTAAGAGGGGCGGTAATCATTAACATCCAAGGGTACGTGTCAACTATGCGAGTCAAGCCTATCGGAGATTACGTGGCCCGTTCCCTGCAACTCGCCTTACTCCTAGAGGTCAGCGCCTACCCTAAGCCGGGTAACGTCCACAGGACACGGGACTTCGACGACACGAAGTACGAGCACTTCTTGGCTTCGTCCGTCGCCTTATATCCCTGTTTCAAGGAGGCAGCCGAGAAGGGCGCAAGGTACGCGAGGGGGGAGATAGGTATAACCTCTATCGGGGTAGGCGAGCTGATAAAGGACTCCGTAGACGAGATGTTGAAGTGGCAGAGAGGGGGGAACACCCACCTGGGAGCTATACTCCTGTTAATCCCCTTCGCCGTGGGAGCAGGCATGTCGCTGGCTGAGGGCGGCTTCTCTGTCGAGTCCCTAAGGAGGCATGTCTCCTTAGTAGTAAAACGCACAACACCTCGAGACGCAGTCCTAGTATACGACGCAATACTCAAAGCCAAGCCCGGAGGTCTCGGAGAAGCGCCAGAACTCGACGTAACCGACGAAGACTCTAAGAGGGAAATACTGGAGAGAGGCGTAACGCTCTTTGAGGTATTCAGGATAGCGTCCCCCTATGACTCTATAGCCCGCGAATGGGTAACAGGGTACAGCGTAACTTTCGAGATAGGCTACCCATACCTGGCGGAACTCGTAGGCAGAGGCGTAGACATAAACACGGCAATAGTAAACACGTTCCTCAAAATACTCTCAGAAGTACCAGACACCCTGATAGCTAGGAAGGCGGGCCTTGAAAGAGCGAGAGAGGTATCCCTAAGAGCTAAACGAGTCCTGGACTTAGGGGGACTAATGACTGAGCAGGGCAGACGGGCGCTGGAAGAGCTGGACGAATACCTGAGAGACCCTCAGCACAGCCTAAACCCGGGTACGACGGCAGACCTCACAGCCTCCTCAATAGCGGTACTAATACTGAGTGGGTATCGTCCCTAGACTTCCTCCTCTGAGTATGCCCGCGCTCCCAACCAGAACGCGTGGTCAGGCTGCAGGAGCATAGCTCTCTTCTTAAGCTTGAGGTACTTGTCCCCTCCGAGTTCTATCCTCTCCACTAATTCGCCCGTGGGGGCCCTATGCTCCACAACGTCGCCATTAAACAAGAAGTTCCCCCTGGGGTCAGGGACGAACCGCTTAAAGACCCACTCGTTCTCCCCCACCACCTTCTTAGCCCTCTCCCAGTCATGCTCGTAAATGTGTGCTGAGGAACTAATAGTGGTGACGACCCCCACTTTTAAGCCGAGCTGCGAAGCGATGTGCTCCGCCAGCCTGACCTGCCCGTAGACGTTCACGGGCCACCCCGCGTACATGTCGTTGCTCCTAATGAACACCGTGTGATTGTAATAGTCCCCCATAACGCAGCCCTGTATCAGCACTATACATGGGGGGTTTTCCGACTCCATATCCACGGCGTGATACCACGTAACCGCGATGGCACGCCTAGTAGAAGAGTTCGCCCTCAGCTTCTCCACAATGTACCTTATCTGGTCTCCGCCTAGGGAGTGCTTCCTCAACCTTTCACCATAAGTATACTCGACTCCTCTCTCCTTCTTGCCACTGAACAGAGAGTCAACGTGCTTCTTGAAGACTTCCTCAGGTACGTACTGGAAGAGCTTTTCATACTCCACAGGGCTTCCCAACACGTTCAGCGCAACTACGACGTTCAAAAGCTCTTTCTGCTTCTCCCCGTACTCAGACCACTTCAAGTAACCATACCTGAGCACGGCGTAGAGAACCTTAACCCAAGCCGCGAAGATAGATGTTTCGCTAATCGTAACTCCGGAGACGGGTAAAGGCCATCCGTTAACCCGCGCCTCCATTAATTCAAGCTCTACCTTGGCTCTGACCCCCCTGGGCTCGGCTTTCGCTAGAAACTCCACGAGGGAGTTCTTATAGCCTTTCACGTATTCTTCCCTCAAATCAACCACCTTGACGCCTTTCAGAACTTCTCTTACTTCGTCTAGGCTCCACATGAGTTTCAAAGCCGGGGGTTTCCCGCCCCTAAAGAGTTCGACTAAAGCCTCCCCAGCCCCCCCTAAATCGCTGCCGTACAGAACTAGGTAGGATATCTGGGGGTTCCACGCCAGCGTGTGTATGAGGTAGTTAATACCGTACACCGAGTAGAGAGTGCCTATCCCCCACACCTTCCCCCTATATACCTCGGGTATCAGCCGGAGTACCTGCTCCTTCCGAGACCACAGGGTACATATAGCGATGAAACCTTTAGGGTTAATTATTAAGACGTCCTTCTTAACCATGCTTCTCACATCTCTTTCTACACTAAACCTTATCGCTCGTTCTATTTCAAGACTAGATCTTACGCTCTTAATACTCGCGTACGATATAGCCAGAGGATTCTGGAAAGATGAAGAAATAAATCTCGGAAGTGGAGTATGGGTGTGGGTAGTGGGAATGGGAATTATCGTAGAAATGGACGGAAGGGGCAGGGTAACTATACCGGCTAGCATAAGGAGAATCGTAGGTAAGCGTAAGTTTAGAGTAGAACTCGTAGGGAAAGATACCATAATGTTAAGAGCTGTGGAAGATAGAGAAGAGCTAGTCAGGAAGATAGCCAGCATAAAGCTCTCTGGGGACAGGGAAAGAGCTTCAGTAGACGCTGCTTCAGTGAAAGACTATTGCGGAGGCTTAAAATATTGAAAATACTGGACTCAGACATTCTATCGTACGCCTTATACGATCAAAGCCCAGCGCATCCCTATGCCTGGCGGGTGCTAGAAGAGGGATTACTAGGAGAAGTTAAGGTTTACCTAACGTACATGACTATTCTAGAGACATACAATGTGCTCTACTGGTTCTACCGGGTTAGACCTTTAAGACGACTCGTAGAGAAGCTAAAGCTAACGGTTAGCGGGTTAGAAATAGTCGAAACTTCGCTTAACGGTTTTAACATCTCTATGGAGGAGAATATCCCTTTAGGCGATGGCTTCCTAATAGCTACTGCACTGGAACATAGGATACCGATAGTAGTATCTAATGACTCACATATAGCCAGCAAAGCCCCGAAGTATGGACTAATAGTAGAGAACCCTATACCAAGGGAAATCAGAGAACAAATGGTTAAATGGAAACCTTAACACTGACATTTATCTATAAATGGAAGTATTAATTGTTAATAGATAAAACGATTTAGTTAAATATACAACTAGCGAAATGTATACGGATTTGTTGTATTATTACCTTTTAAGGTAAAAGTATTACTATTTGCTCTTTGACTTAACTCTAGAGATATTGAAAGCAATGTTAATTTCTAGGGTTGTTGTTTTAGGGCTTGCAAGGGGAGGTGCAGGGATTGGCGAGGAAGCTTAAGGTCAAGATCGACGAGTTGAGATCCCCCGTAGGCGTTCTGAAAAACCTAGAGATAACTGTGGGTAAGATAGTAGAGGAGTGGGAGGAGCCCGAGGGGCCTACGCCTTTCCCTTCGGTTACCGACCTCAGGGATTGGGATTTAAAGCTTCTTAGCAGGTACAAGCCCCTTTATATGCCTTTCTGCGACCTATGCTGTCTATGTACGTTCGGAAAGTGCGACCTCTCCAGGGGTAGGAGGGGGGCCTGCGGCCTTGACATAGCAGCTCAGCAGTCCCGTATAGTTCTGCTTGCGTGTTGTATAGGTGCGGCTACCCATACCAGCCACGCGCGGGAGTTAGTCGAATACTTGATAGAGAAGTACGGGCGTGACGCCCCCATAGATTTAGGTACGGAGGTCCACGTTGAAGCGCCTGTGACCCGGCTGGTCTGTGGGGTTAAGCCGACCACACTAGGCGACCTTGAAGACGTGTTAGACTATGTTGAGTCTCAGATAATAGAGTGCCTAGCGGCGACTCACACGGGGCAGGAGGGCAACAACATAGATTTCGAGTCTAAGGTCTTTCACGTGGGGATGCTAGACCACGTAGCCATGGAGATAGCCGATATAGCCCAGATAGTAGCGCTGGGGTTCCCCAAGGCAGACCCGGAGGCCCCGCTGGCGGAGATAGGGATTGGCACTATTGATATCTCGAAACCGGTCGTCCTCTGTATAGGACATAACATAGCTCCTGGGGCCGAGATAGTGAATTACATTGAGGAGGCAGGGCTCTCAGGGTTGGTAGAGGTTTGCGGGCTCTGCTGCACGGCTCATGAACTAACGAGGTATACCCGCCAGGCTAAAATCATAGGCCCCATTTCATGGCAAGTTAAATTCGTCAGGACAGGCGTGCCAGATGTCATCGTAATAGATGAGCAATGCATCAGGACGGACATAGTAGAGGAGGCCAGGAAGATAAAGGCTGTAGTTATAGCTACTAGCAAGAAGAACTGCCAGGGGTTCCCCGACAAAACAAAGGAGCCAGCCGACAAAATAGTGGAGGAATTAATTAGCGGAAAGATACCCGGAGCCCTAATACTAGATCCGGAGAAGGTCGGGGAGGTAGCTGTCAAGGCAGCACTTAAAATAGCGCCTATAAGAGCCAAGTTTAAAGCCATACCGAGCGCTAAGGAAGTAATCAGCATAGCTAAGAGGTGCCGCGGGTGTAGAGAGTGCGAAAGGGCTTGCCCCAATAACCTACCTATATCTAAAGCGATGTCCGAAGCAGCTAAGGGTAACTTAAACCCGCTGGCCGAATTGTACGACCTATGTATAGCTTGTAAGAGGTGTGAGAACTCCTGCCCCGCTGGGATACCCATACTAGACCTAATGGAGAAGGCTGCTGAGAAGAAGATCAAGGAGGAGAAGTTCAAGATAAGGGTTGGCAGAGGCCCGATACAGGACACAGAGATAAGGGAGGTCGGCCGCCCGATAGTCCTAGGAGAGATACCCGGCGTAATCGCCTTCGTAGGTTGTGCTAACTACGCCAACGGGGGCAGGGAAGTAGTAGAGATGTGCGAGGAGTTCTTAAGGAGGAGGTACATCGTAGTAGTGTCTGGCTGCGCCGCCATGACTATAGCCATGTACAAAGATGAGGAGGGCCAGACTCTCTACGAGAAATACCCCGGCTACTTCGACGCTGGAGGACTTGTTAACGTGGGTTCATGTGTGGCGAACGCCCACATATCTGGCGCCGCTATAAAGATAGC
>CAZFWY010000025.1:14814-19119 GCA_964522715.1 uncultured Thermofilaceae archaeon
TTCTACGCGGCCGAGACGAAGGAAGAGGCTCTAGTGATGGCGGCTAAACTATGCATGAGGGCTAGCGACACCACTAAGGGCAGAGCGATAAAACTTACCCACTACGTAGACCTGCACAGGAGGTTCTACGGAACTCTACCCGAAGACCTGCCACTTTTCGTCAGGACTGTCGCAGACATACCGATAACCATGAAGGACGAGATACTAGGGTTCCTTAAAGAGAAAGGCTGGAAAGAGAAGTCGATACCAGACCCAACTCTCCTAGAAGAACTCGTAAGGGTGAGAGAGTGATGGAGAGACCCTGGCAGAGAGGGGAGATACCCGGGCCTGTGAGGTCGGTCGCCATAAAAGACCCTAAGAGCCTGGCTCTCATGATCAAGAGAGCTAAGCGCCCAATAATAATAGTCGGGAACAAGTTCCCCCCCGGGACCAACCCCCTCGAAATCGTAGTGAAGATAGCAAAGGCCGCCAACGCCCACATAGTCGCCACGGGGGTAAACTTCAAAGCCCTCAGGGAGAAGGGGTACGAACACGTATACCTAATGCCCGCCCTTGAAATAGTTGATAGGCTCCGCGACCCTTCCTGGAGGGGGCTGGACGGTAAGGGGCAGTACGACTTCGCCGTGTTCCTAGGGTTCCCTTACTACTACGAGTGGCTTCTCCTTAACGGGCTTAAACACGTCGCCTACAAGCACCTCAAGACTATAAGTTTAGACCCCTACTACCACCCGAACGCCTCGTACTCCCTACCCAACCTGACGCCCGATAAGTGGTGCAGCTACTTGGGGGAGATAGTTAAGGTTCTTACAGGTGAATGACAGTGTCATTTTTAATAGTGGTCTTCCTTTTTCTATCCGTGTGGAGGGGTGATGGTTAATGTCAATGTTTGAAGATATACCGGTTGATGTTGGCGTAATCTACGAGGGTGAGAGGATAAGAAGGAAGGAAATGTATGTCGAGCTTGGAGGCACTAGGGTAGACTACAAGTTCGAGCTTGTACGAGTCAAAGGGCTAGACGAGGTAGAGGACGGCAAGATAGAAATTATAGGCCCGGACCTAGATCAGCTCGAGGAAGGTAAGAGTTACCGCTTCGGCATATACATAGAGGTTGCCGGGAAAGAGTTAGAGCCCGACCTTGAAGGCATTATTGAGCGTAGAATACACGAATACGTCAACTATATTGAGGGTGTAATGCACCTAAACCAAAGGTACGACATATGGATAAGGATAAGTAAGAAGTCCTTCCGCAAGGGGTTGAAATCCTTCAAGATCGTAGGTAAAGTCCTGCAGAGGCTCTTTAAGAGCGAGCTACCAATAATAGAGAAGATCCAGATAACCTTCATAACAGACCCGGAAAAAGTAAAGGAAATGTGGGATGAGGCAGTAAAGATTTACGAAGCCAGAGACGCCAGAGCCAGGGGATTGAAGGACGAAGAGGTAGACGTGTTCTACGGCTGTGTCCTCTGCCAGTCCTTCGCCCCCACACATGTCTGCGTGATAACCCCCCAGAGGTACTCCAATTGCGGCGCTATAAGCTGGTTCGACGGGAGGGCTGCGGCCCGCGTAGATCCTAAAGGGCCTATATTCCCCATAGAGAAAGGGAAATGCTTAGACCCCTTGAAAGGCGAGTACGAAGGGGTCAACAAAGTAGTAGCAGAGAGGAGCCTAGGGGCTATAAAGAGGGTCTGGCTTTACACTGCGTTCGGCTACCCCCACACTTCTTGCGGCTGTTTCGAGGGAATAGCTTTCTACATACCCGAGGTAGACGGGTTCGGCCTAGTCCACAGAGGTTTCAGAGGAACTACAGTAAATGGACTTCCGTTCTCCACATTAGCCGACTCTACGAGCGGCGGCAGGCAGATAGACGGGTTCCACGGAATTTCGATAGAATACATGAGGTCTCCGAAGTTCCTGCAGGCAGACGGAGGATGGCAGAGAGTCGTATGGATGCCATCTGAACTTAAAGAGAAAGTTAGGGGGTTTGTGCCAGACGAGTTACTAGACAAGATAGCAACTGAGAAGGACGTTAGCAATGTGGAGGAGCTTAAAGAGTTCCTAATTAAAGTCGGGCACCCGATAGTTGAGCGCTGGAAAGAGGCTCCACCCGCAGTTGAGGCCGCTCCAGAAGTTGCCCCAGAAATACCAGCTCCTGAGGCAGCCATGGTACCGGCGATTGTCGAGGGCCAAGTAGCCATCGGTGGCTTTAAGATTGTAATGAAGAATGTGAGGATAAAGGCTAAGAGATTGGTTATCAGGAGGGGCAAGTAACATGGTCAGTCTAGACGAGGCGATAAGGAATAAACTAGTCGAAGTGTTAGGGCCCAAGCTCATGGAGGCACTAGGGAAACACGGCGAGTTAATATTAGAAGACGTAGAAATAGAGGTTGACGAACTAGAACTCGTATTGCGACCCGGAGCTATAATACCGGCTATTAAACCGCCAATAGCTAAGCCTACTGAGCTATTAAAAACGGCGTTTGAGAAGCCTAAGACTGAGTGGACAGGTAAGGTAGTAGAGGTTAAGCTGGGAGCTACTAAGAGTGAGGGGGGAACTAGGGATAGAGTGCATATAGTGGGCGGCGAGACAGTCCCGGCTTTCCACCTCTTCGCCTCCTCGATACCCCACCCACCGGTAATAGCTATGGACGTTTTCGACATGAAGATACGCCTACCCCGCGCCATAAAGATGCATTTCAAAGACGTGATGGAGGACCCCGCGGAGTGGGCTAAGAGGTGCGTGGAGAAGTACGGCGCTGAAATGATAAACCTGCACCTGGTCAGCACAGACCCGTTTATCAAGGATACACCCCCGTCGGAAGCCGCTAAAGTAGTGGAGGAGGTCCTACAGGCCGTTAAAGTACCAATATGTGTGGGCGGCTCCGGAGACCCCGTGAAGGACGTGGAAGTTTTCAAGAAAGTCGCAGATGTCGCTGAGGGGGAGAGGATAGTCATAAACTCTCTAAACCTGGACATGAAGCTGGAGGAGATAGCGTCCTATCTCAAGGATAAAGACGCCGTAGTGATAGCCTTCACACCTATGGATCTAGACAAGGCGCGCGAACTCAACAGGAAGCTCTACGACTACCTACCTAAGGAGAGAATAATGATGGATACTAACACAGCGGGGATAGGCTACGGCTTAGAGTACGGCTTCACAGTAATGGAGAGGGCTAGGCTAGCCGCGCTAATGGGAGATAAGGAACTGCAACACCCCATAGTCGCCGGTGTAACTAACGCTTGGGCGGCTAGGGAGGCTTGGATAAAAATGGACGAGTACTGGGGGCCTAGGGAGATAAGAGGGCCCATATGGGAGACGATAACCGGGTTAGCAGCTCTACTGGCTGGCGCCGACTACTTCATGATGATGCACCCGTTCTCCATCAAGACGATGAAGGAGATAATCAACTACCTGATGTCGTCTCCCCTCGAGATAGAGGAGTCAGTTCCGGACTGGGTGAGCGCAGACCTGGGGTGATGACGGGTGCCTTGGAAAGCTGTTAGCCCGATAGAGGTGTACAAGTTACTGCCGAGGACTAACTGTAAGAAGTGCGGCGAAGAGAACTGCATGGCATTCGCCGTCCGACTAGTGAACTTAGAGGTGAAACCTGAGAAGTGTACCCCGCTAGTCGAGGAGGAGAAGTACAGGGCTAACTACGAGAAGATAAAAGAGCTGCTCCGACCCATGGTTAAGGAGATAGAGATTAGGAGCGAGAAGAGAACGGTCAAGATAGGCGGAGAATACGTGATGTTCCGCCACGAGATGACCTACCTAAACCCGCCCCCAATTGCCATAGACGTGGCAGATAACATGAGCAAAGAGGAGCTCGCTAAGAGGATAGACATAGCCGAGAACTTCAAGTACGAATACATAGGGAGAGAGCTAACTCTAGACTTACTAGCCCCTCGCTCGGTAACGAATGACCCGGAGGAGTACAAGAAACTAGTTAGATTCGTTGTCTCGAATTCATCCCTACCGCTAGTACTATGCTCTCTTAACCCCAAGGCTTTAGAAGCTGGACTAGGCGAAGTACACGATGGCAAACCCCTACTTTACGCGGCTACCAAGGACAACTGGCGTGAGGTGGCTGAGCTAGCCCTAAAACACAAGGTACCAGTGGTTGTGTCGAGCCCCGGGAACTTAGACATGCTCGTAACGCTGGCGAACACCCTGGCTAAGTACGGGGTAGAGGAGATAGCCCTAGACCCGGGAACATTCGCGGGGACTAAGGGGCTAAGTTACACGTTAAACGCCTTCACGATGCTCAGGTGGAAAGCCTGCAACGAGGACTACGAGTTGGCGAGCTA